>JAADHX010000068.1 GCA_013151655.1 Actinomycetota bacterium | reverse complement strand
AGAGTGGGCCATACCTGCGGCCGACGTCGTGGGCGCACTTAGTGGAGCCTCGCCCCATACATCGGAACCGGCGTTGCTTCTCGAACAGATTCGCACCAAGCTTAAGGGCGAGCTAGCTGTTGGCGCCGAGCCGCCGGCCAGCATTGAAGAACTTCGGGCGACCTCACCCGCAATAGCGGAGCTTGTCGATGCCTACATGTCTCGTCAGGGGTGGGTCATCTACTCGCGGTACGACCTCGATGGCGTCACCTTGGCCGAAACACCCGACGTGTTCATGGCTACGGTGCTCTCGGGCTCGGTGCGGAAACGAACCGTCGACCACGCGGAGGTCATCAAGGAGCTACGAGTCCGCGTTCCGGTCGCTGAACAAACCGACTTCGACTATTACATCGAAGAGGCTCGTTATGTGATGGGTATGCGCGATGCGCAAGGTCCATTAACGGTCGAGTGGCCAAACGGACTGCTGCGTAGGGTGATGCTCGAAATTGGCCGTCGTGCAGTGAAGCGTGGCGACTTGTTGGAGCGCGATCACGTGTTTTGTTACGACGGTGACGAGCTCGTGGCCGCGGCTCTTGGCCGTGATCACGGCGACAATACGGCCAAGATTCGAAGCGCTGCGGAGCTGGCCGAAGCCGCCGAGCTGCGGTTACGTCAGAAGTTGCGCACGGCGCCACGCACACTTGGCCCAGAAGAACCGCCGCCGCCGCTCGATTCGTTACCAAAACCTCTTGCCGATCTAACCGCCATGGTCACAGGAGTAGTCGAAGACCTTGGCATGGGTCCTCCTACCGACGATGAAGACACTCGCGCCATCGGCGCAGGCGTTGGTATCGGCAACGAGTCATTTACTGGAGTTGCGCGGGTTGCGGCGACACCAGAGGAGGCTCTCAATTCGCTCGAACCAGGAGAGATTCTGGTCACGATTACAACCACGCCCGCGTACAACCTAGTTCTGACCATGGTCGGAGGCCTCGTTACCGCCGAAGGAGGCCCTGTGAGTCACGCTGCTGTGCTTTCGCGAGAACTCGGGATTCCGGCGGTAGTCGGCGCACGAGACGTTATGACGTTTGTCAATTCGGGCGACACAATCGAAATTGATCCTGTGGCCGGAACGGTGCGGGTAGTTGACTGAGACTCAATGGGGGTCAAATGGCGGAATCGGTAGCTGAAAAGCGGCGCGCGAGATTGTCAGGCGGCGTACCGAGCAACGTGGCGATGGCCCCAGCGGCGACACATCGTTAGAGGTCAGGTTCTACGACGCGATGTTGGCCTCGTTATCTGACGGGGAAACCGTCGGAGCCGAGCCGGCCGGGGGGCGCCAAGATGGGGTCGAGCACCTGGCCGGAGCTGCCATGGCCGCGTTGCGCACGGCGACGCGCCGACCGGCTGGCATCGATATTGTGCACGTCTACAACCCGGTGAAGCTCACCGATGGCTGGGAGGCCAATCGGACGATCATCGACGTTGTCTCCGATGACCGACCATTTATTGTCGACTCACTGCTCGTGGTTCTCGAGAACTTTGGCCTACGAGTGCATCGCGTCTCGCATCCGCTGGTGGCGGCTGTTCGCACCGAAGGTGTGCTTGTCGATATTGCGCCCAGAATCGATTCAGTCGATGCTGCGACTGAATCGTTGGTCCACATAGAGGTCGAGCGGATTAGCTCCCAGGTGGGCCTTGACGAGTTACAGGACGAGCTTGCATCGGCCATGGGCGATGTCCGGCGTGCTGTCGACGATTGGAAACCGATGAGGGCCAAGGCCCTGCTCGCTGCCGATCTGATCTTCGTACGTCCAGAAGGTGTCGTGGCTGGCGAGGTGAACGCCGAGACAACATCGCACGAAGAAGAGGTGTCTGAGCTGCTGCGGTGGATGGAGTCTGGCGCGTTCACCTTTATTGGCTACCGCGAGTACGACGTGACGGCACTTGCCGACGATGTGATCCGGGTGACCCCGAGGCCCGACACCGGACTTGGCGTCATGCGCGACAGCGAGGGCAGCGTCCGCGAGCTCGTGGGTCGACCACTCAGCATGGAAAGTAGGGCGATTCTAACTAAGGCGAATTCGCGGTCGACCGTCCACCGAGGCGTGCCGCTCGACTACATCGGAATTCGCGAGATCGACGACGTTGGCAACATCACCGGCGAGCGACGATTCATTGGTCTTTTCACATCCGAGCTCTATGCGAGTCGGGTAACTGACATCCCGCTCGTCAGGTTGAAGGTCGCCAAGATTCTCGCTGCCGGCAGCGGCGGCCCCGGCCACCAACGAAGCACGCTCCTACACACTCTTCAGGCCTACCCTCGCGACGAGCTTCTACACGCCCCGTTCAAGGAGTTGGCGCCAATAGTTCGTTCTGTGGCCGCGAACCGTGACCGCCATCGTGTCACCTTGCACGTTCGCCACGGCCTATACGGACGATTTGTGTCGTGCCTCGTCCATGTTCCGCGCGATCGGTTCGACACCAATCTACGGCTGCAAATCCAAAACCTTCTTGCTGAGGCCTACGACGCCGACAGTGTCAGTTTCTCCACCGAGATCTCGGGTGCGGCACTGGCGCGCCTACACGTGGTCCTCGGTCTCGACCGTGTTTCTCCCATGCCGAAGGCCGATCGTCCTGAGCCTGCTCGGCTTGAGGCCGAGGTCGCCCTGCTGATTCAGACCTGGGACGAAGTGTTGTGGCAGGCCGTTTCGAAACGAGACCAAGGCGAAGAAGATGCCCGCCAGTACGCGAAGTATGTGGTGGCGCTGCCAGACTCGTACCGAACTCGTGTGGCGCCAGTCGACGCGGTGGCAGATCTGGCCATTTTGGCCGAGCTCGACGCCGACTCCATCGACGTTCGGTTCGCTTCGATCGCTCCAGGCGGTGCGGTCAGGTGCACGATTCTGCGCCACGGCGAACGTATGTCGCTGTCTAGCCTTCTGCCCCAGTTCCACGATCTTGGTGCCGAGGTCATCGACGAACGACCCCACCTGATCGAGATCGAGGGCGAAGATCCGCGCCATGTTTACGATCTCGGTCTCGTATTCGATCAAGAGGCAGCGGTGGACGACGCAGCTTTGGACCGGGCCAGGGACGGGTTGCTTGCCACATGGCAGGGCCTCAGCGACACCGACACGCTTGCATCGCTGATGATCTCCGCTGGCCTCGACTGGCGTCAGGTGGCGGTACTTCGGGCCTACTGCCGCTATCTGGTGCAGATCGACACTCTCCTATGTGATCGCCACGGTAGCGGCCACACCAGAGCTTGCTTCGCAGCTCGCCGATTGGTTCGCGGCTAAGTTCGACCCTGCTGGTTTGGCCGACGATGCCAACCCGCTACATGACAATTCAGCAGGCACCAACGCAGAGCAGCAGCTCAGTGCCGCAATTGATGGGCTGTCTAGCCTCGATGCAGATCGGATGTTCCGAGTTCTCGCCGACCTTGTTGGGGCCACCACACGAACGTCGGCATGGCTTGACCCAGACAAGAACCGGGCCCTGGCGTTCAAGTTCGACCCGAGCAAGATAGCGGCCGTTCCGGCGCCCGTTCCGCACGCCGAGATCTTTGTGAGCTGTCCCGTAGTTGAGGGTGTTCATCTGCGGTTTGGACCCGTAGCGCGTGGTGGTTTGCGCTGGTCAGATCGTCCTGAAGATGTTCGTACTGAAGTCCTCGGGTTAGTGAAGGCCCAGGCGGTCAAGAACGCGGTGATCGTTCCGGTTGGGGCCAAAGGCGGGTTTGTGGCTCGTCAGCTTCCGGTTTCTGGTGAGCGGAGCGAGGTTGCCGCCGAGGTGCTTCTGGCCTACCGGATGTTTATCGGTGCACTGCTCGATCTAACCGACAACCGGGTCGGGGACGAGGTCGTCGGGCCAGACAAGATTCGTCGTCTAGACGGCGAGGACCCCTACTTGGTGGTTGCCGCCGACAAGGGCACCGCCACCTTCTCCGACGTTGCCAACGCTCTAGCCGCCGACAGGGGGTTCTGGCTCGACGATGCATTCGCATCAGGCGGCTCGGCCGGGTACGACCATAAAGCGCTTGCCATCACCGCCCGTGGTGCCTGGGTATCGGTTGCTCATCACTTCCTGCAAATGGGCATCGACGTGCAAACCGATCCGGTTGTAGCGGTCGGTATTGGCGACATGTCCGGCGACGTTTTCGGAAACGGAATGTTGTCCAGTCAGACAATTCGACTGGTCGCCGCCTTCGACCACCGACACGTGTTCCTCGACCCGAACCCCGAACCAGCGACGAGTTTCGCTGAACGCCAGCGGCTCTTCGATCTGCCTCGTTCGAGCTGGGCCGACTACGACACATCGTTGATTTCAGACGGCGGTGGGGTTCACGCTCGCACCGCGAAACACATACCCATTACCGTCCAGGTCCGCGACAGTCTCGGCATCGGCGCCGACATCACCTCGCTCACGCCGGACGAGTTGATCTCGGCCATCCTCAAAGCGCCTGTCGATCTGCTGTGGAACGGCGGAATCGGAACCTACATCAAATCCTCCGACGAACAGCACCCAGCGGCTGGAGATCGCACCAACGATGGGCTACGTGTGGACGGAGCCCAGTTGCGCTGCCGTGCCGTTGGCGAGGGCGGCAACCTTGGTTTGACCCAACGCGGTCGGATAGAGGCAGCCAATCATGGCGTTGCCATCAACACCGACGCAATAGACAATTCGGGTGGGGTCGATTGTTCTGATCGGGAAGTGAACCTCAAGATTCTGTTAGCGGTGTGGGAGGCCTCGGGCCAGCTCGACCGGACCACCCGGAACGAGTGGATGGCCAGCGATTCCGACGAGGTCTGCGACCAGGTCTTGGCCACCAACTCAGCTCAGAACGAGGTTCTGACCCTGGCTGCGATCTCGGCTCCTGGAATGACCGACGTTCATGCCAGGCTGCTCGGTTGGTTGGAGCTTAGGGCTGGGCTCGATCGAGATCTCGAGGCGCTGCCATCGGACTCGATGCTGGCCGATATGGGAGCAAACCACCGTGGTTTGTCTCGCCCAGAGTTGGCGGTGTTGCTTGCCTACGTCAAGAACCAACTGGCCATCGACCTGGGCGCCGCCCCCGAGGGGATGCCCTCACTCGCCGACGATCCGTGGGTGCTATCCGAGCTAGACCACTACGTGCCTTCTGTGATTGCCGGTCATACCGGAGACCTCATCCGAGAACACCCGCTGCGCGACGCGCTCCTGGCAACGATCGTGGCCAACGACGTGGTGAACCGGGGAGGGATCTCGATGGTTCACCGACTCATCGAAGAGACCTCAGCGTCGGCTCATGAGGTGGCGAGAGCTCATCTGGCCGCTTGGCATGTGTTTGGTCTTGGTGATCGCACGGCCCAGATCCAGGCGCTCGACGGAATTGTCGATGCGGGCACTCAAGCCCGCATGCGATCGGAGATCAAACGCCTGGGGGAGAGGGCCACTCGATGGTTCTTGCGGCACGAACGCCAACCGATCGATGTTGGCGCCGTGGTTTCGTCATACCAAGAGTCGGTCAGTTCGCTGTTCGAGATGGTCAACCGGGCCCACGATCAGCGTAGAGCTGATGTCGCTTTTCAGCTGGTGGCATCTGGTGATGACGGCGCTGGCGGGCTCAGCGACGACATCGACGAGCTCGATCGGGCCTTCGGTTTCCTCGACTTGGTCGACGTCGCGGCCAGAACAGGTGCGTCTTTGCGGCGAGTCGCAACTGTGTCAGCCGCGGTTGAGTCCGAGTTAAGCCTCGACCTCTTGCGTCATCGCATTGTCGAGTTGCCGCGTGACGATCATTGGCAGACGCTGGCGCGTGGTGCGCTGCGCGACGAGTTCTATCGCGAACACGCCGAGATCACCGCTGTCGCTGTTGCCTCTGGCGAAACCAGCGATGCCAACGGCGCCGCGAGCGAAGTCGAACATTCGGCCTGGTTAACAGCTCACGGCACGGCCATTCGTCGCTTCGTGTCGACTCTCGAAGAGATCGAGGGAGCCAACCAGTGGGATCTCTCTGGCGTAAGCGTGGCCGTCAGGGCTATGTCGATGCTTGGGCGTACTGCCTCGCGCCAGCACAGCTCGCCGGCCTGACCCGAGGTCGGTAGTCCGCTAACCGGCGTCGGCCTCGTGGCCGGCTGGCATGAGCCCGAGGTAGGCGTGTTGAGGCTTGATGGAGCCTTCGACCACGCCGTGTATCGCGGCGCACACAGGTAACGAAACGTCGTGTTGCTCGGCAAGTTGGGCCACAGTGTTGGCCGTTCGGACGCCCTCGGCCACCATGTGCATCTCGTCGAGGATCTGTTGGAGTGACTTGCCTTTCCCTAATTGTTCGCCGACATGGCGGTTACGACTGTGCGGGCTCACACAGGTAGCGATTAGGTCGCCCATCCCGGCAAGACCGGCGAAAGTCGCCGGTTCGCCGCCCATCGCGGTGCCGAGTCTGCTCAGCTCGGCCAAACCTCGGGTCATCACCATGGCCTTGGTGTTGTCGCCAACACCTAAGCCGTCGGCCATGCCGGTGGCGATAGCGATGACGTTCTTAAGGGCGCCGCCTAGTTCGCAGCCGATAACATCATGGTTTCGGTATACGCGGAAGAACGGTGTGGAGAACATCTCCTGAAGGCGGGCGGCCACCGAAATGTCCTCGGTTGCCATGACCGCCGCGGCGGCCTGTTTCGCCATGATCTCCCTGGCCAGGTTTGGTCCCGTTAGTGCGACTGCGGGGTGGCCAGGCAATACGTCGCCGACTACCTCGGTCATTCTGAGGTTGGTTTCGAGTTCGAACCCTTTGGTGAGGCTAACTACGGGTATCCATGGACGGACGAATGGTGCGGCGTCGGTCAATACCTGCCTAAACGACGAAGACGGGATCCCGACAACCAGCACGTCGGCGGCAGAAACGGCCTGCTCTAGGTCGGCGGTCGCATCGAGACGCTTCGGAAGTTTGAAGCCGTCCAGGTATTTGTCGTTCGTGCGTTCTGTCGATATTTCGTCAGCGGTCTCCTGACTTCTGGCCCACAACAGCGTCGGATTTTGCCGCGCCGCGATGGAGGCGACCGTCGTTCCCCAGGAACCCGCGCCTAGAACTGTGACCTTCATATGACCCCCAAGTCGCTGACAACAGGGCTAAGCATGTCACGGTCACGCGGGCATAGACCAACATCTCGGCCTAACATCGCCTTATGGCAGAACGAGACATGATCGACCGGGTCCAGCAGGGGCGCGACGCCATGAGGAAACTTCAGCAGTCGCTGGCGCGTTACGCGATGCCGCCAGAGCAGCGGAAATCGATCATCGAAGGCATCGCGAAACTGGCAATTCCCGGCGACCAACTTCAAAGTGTGATCGACCTCGTCGACGCCTTTGGGCCGCCGCACGCCCAGGTCGAAGCTCTCCGCACCGAGATCGCAGCTCAGCGTAAGCAACTCGCAGCCTACGACGACAGGCTGGCTCATCTTGAGTCGGCTGCCGAACGGCTCGCAATCGCAAGCGAACAGCTCGTGAACCTTCAGGAGCCGTTTGTGAAGATGGCCGCCACGTTGACGGGCCAGAAGGTTCAGCGGGCAACTGGTACCGCCGACGAAAGTCAGCCCTCCGGCGGCCGAGAGGAAGATACGCCATGAAGCAACTAACAGGTCTAGATGCCAGCTTCCTCTACATGGAAACGGGCACCACTTACGGACACGTCAACGGGTTGGCGATCTACGACCGCCCCGACGACCCGGATTTCGATCCATACGAAGCGTTCATGTCCCAGATCGAGCGCCGTTTACACATGCTCGAGCCGTTCAGGCGACGTCTTGTGCCTGTGCCGATGGGGCTCGACCATCCATACTGGATCAACGACCCCGATTTCGACCTCGAGTTCCATATCCGCCATATCGCCATTCCTCCGCCAGGCGACCATGTGCAGTTAGCGACCCAGGTTGCTCGCATCATCGGTAGGCCGATGGACCGCAGCCGACCCTTGTGGGAGGCGTACGTACTCGAGGGCTTGCCGGACAACCAGTTCGCGGTTCTTAGCAAGACTCACCACGCCACCGTCGACGGGGCTGCTGGTGTCGAGATGCTCGGGATCTTGCTCGACCACCGTCCCGAGGGCGACGACCTGCCACCAGACGACGGCTCCTGGAAACCAGAGCAGCAGCCGAGCGATGTCGAAATGCTCACCCGTAGTGCCGCATCATTGGCCAGGCGACCTCGCCGAGCCGCGCGCGTTCAGCTGAGTGCGGTGCGCAGGTTCGCCGAGGCGACGAGGCAAACCGGGCTTGTTTCGATGGTGGACGGTGTCCGCGACAAGCTTGGGCCTGCCTTGGGTGGTCGCGCGGCGCGCGCCGAGGGTGGAATCAAACTGCCTTCGCTGCGGGCCCCAAAGACGCCGTGGAACAAATCGATTGGTCCGCACCGGCGATTCGCTATGCGTTCGGTTCCGATGGACGACATCAAAACTCTCAAGAATGCGGCTGGGGCAACCGTCAACGATGTTGTCATGGCCATGTGCACTACCGCGTTACGAAACTACCTGATGTGCCACGATGCGTTGCCCGAAAAGCCATTGGTAGCAATGGTGCCGGTGTCGATTCGCACGGGCAACGAAACCGACACTTGGACCAATCGGGTGTCACAGATCATCGCATCGCTGCCAACCCACCTCGATGATCCTCTTGAGCGACTACAAACAGTTCACCAAGAGATGGTGGCTGCCAAGAAAACGTTCGACCTAATGCCGGCCGAGACCATGGTGAACGTCGCTCAGTGGATGTCGCCAATGCTCGCCACCCAGGCCGCCCGCCTCGCCACGTCAACCCACATAGCCGACCGGGTGAACCCGCCGATCAACGTTGTTCTGTCCAACGTCCCTGGCCCTCGCGAGCCTCTGTATATGGGCGGAGCACAGATGACGCGTTACTTCCCAGTGTCGACTATCGCCGAGGGAGTCGGGCTCAACCTCACCGTTCACAGCTACATGGATTCGCTCGACATCGGGCTAGTTGCCGACCGCGAACTTGTGCCCGATCTTGAGGTCATGGCCGATCTGCATCTCGAAGCCATCGACGAGTTGTTCAAGGCCATGAAGCTCAAACGAAAGCGCTGACGCGTTGACGCACCGTAGAGTGGTCGCATGGCCCCACATGTCGTGGTCGACGATTCTCCGGTGACTGCTGATCTATTCGTACGTCACGGTTTTGTGGTGGCCGCTAACCGGCTACCCGTGCGTCGTCACGAAACCGGGCAGTGGTCCATCAGCCCTGGCGGGCTCGTTACGGCTCTCAAACCCGTGATGCGATCTCGCGAGAGCGCCTGGATCGGCTGGAGCGGCAGGATCGACCAGTCACTGAGCCCATTTCGCCACGACGATGTTGCGTTGCATCCAATCAACCTGAGCCAGACCGAGCACGACAACTACTACGAGGGCTTTTCCAACGGCACCATTTGGCCGCTTTACCACTCGGGCGCTCTGTCTACGCAGTACCACCGTCACTGGTGGGATTCCTACCGTCGAGTGAACGAACGGTTCGCCCGCCAGGCCATTGTCAGCACCGAAGAGGGCGGCACATTGTGGGTGCACGACTATCCCCTTCAGCTGGTGCCAGAGATGGTGCGCGTTGCCCGCCCCGACCTCAAAATCGGGTTCTTCCTGCACACGCCTTTTCCTCCGGGAGAGCTGTTTCACCGCCTCCCTTGGCGCGAACATATAGCCAGGGGCCTAATGGGCGCCGACATGATCGGTTTCCAGACTCCCGACGATGCTCGGCATTTCCTCAGTGTGCTTCGACGGGTTCTTGATATGCCGGCGGTACTAATGGAGACATCGTCGGTGAGCCTCAACTGGCAAGGCCGCAGCGTAACGATTGGTTCGTTCCCGATATCGGTGGATGTGGCCGAAATCGAGACCACAGCGCGTGAAACCAGTGTGATCAAGGCCGCCGCGGAGTTGCGATCCGAGGTGGGTAATCCCCGAAAGCTCATACTTGGCGTCGACCGGCTCGACTACACCAAGGGCATCGATGTTCGGCTTAGGGCCCTGCTCGAACTGCTTGAAGATGGTGCGGTCAAGGCTGGCGACGTTGCTTTCGTGCAGGTTGCCACGCCATCGCGCGAC
>JAADHX010000420.1 GCA_013151655.1 Actinomycetota bacterium | reverse complement strand
GTGGGGTCGGACTCGAGCCCCGCCGCCGTACTGCGTTTACTGTGCCGACTCCTGGGGTGTCGCATGGGCCCCTTGTCGCAACATCGGCCTTCGACTTCTATGCCAAACCCGAAGCAGGCGAACAGCTGCTGCTCTCACCGGCCGACCAGGAGCCCGTCTCAGCCCAGGACATTCGCCACGATGAGATCGATGTGGCCAGGGCTATCGATGCTGCCCAACCCTTCCTGCTTCCGCAACTGAGGTCTGTCACGTCAGCGTGGGCAGGGCTAAGGACGTTCGCGCCGGATGAGGGCCCGGTGCTTGGAATCGATGCTGACGCGTCCAGCTTTGTGTGGTGCTGTGGGCAAGGAGGAACCGGAATCCAAACGGCGGTGGCTGCCGGTCGAGTCGTCGCTGCTGCGGTTCTCGGCAATGAGATCCCCGACGATGTGACCGCGGCCGGGGTTCTGGTGCACCAGATCGATCCTGGTCGGTTCCGCAGCTGACCGGCCGATTGGGTTGGCGGCCCGAACCGGACGGTCCGAATCGGGCTAGGTCGTTCCTCCTGCGAGTAAGCGGAAACACCTTCCAATACCGGCAGGCTTACTGACATGGAGACCTGCGATGTTGCCGTTATTGGCGGTGGCCCAGCCGGCGCGGCGGCCGCCCTTCGCGCCGCGAGAGCAGGTCTACGGGTGGTGGTGTTCGAAAAGGGTTCGTTCGGACGCGACAAGGTGTGCGGTGACGGGCTCACCCCAAGGGCGATAGCGGCTCTGAACGGTCTCGGCATCGAGCTTCAAGATGCGCACCACATCGTCGGGCTACGCATGATTGCCGGAAAGCGCGAACGTGAGCTCGACTGGCCTGGTGGGTTGTTTCCTGACCATGGAGCGGTGTGGCCCCGTCGTCGCCTCGATGCTGCCCTTATTGGGGCGGCTCAGGAAGCTGGTGCTGAGGTCGTTTTCGAGACCGAAGCGTTGCCGATAATGGAGGGCGACCGTGTAGTCGGAGTCGAGGCTGGCGGCCAGAAGTGGGCTGCGCCGCTTACGGTGCTGGCCGCAGGAGCGACGGGCGCGGCGGCGCGCATGCTTGGCGCGGTCAGGGTGCCGAACGAGACGTTCGGACTAGCAATACGAACCTATGTTGAGTCGCCTCGACACAGCGACCAGCATCTCGAGGCTTGCCTTACGCTCAGCGACGAATCGGGCGCACCGGTGCCTGGTTACGGCTGGATGTTTCCGGCTGGCGACGGAACCGTCAATCTCGGATGCGGGGCCCTGTCGACCATGAAGGGTTTCAAGAAACTGAACCTCAACAAGCTTGTCGACGCCTATGCGGCCCAGGTACGCGAGACGTGGCAAATCGGTGAGTTCCTAGAGCGGCCGCGCGCTTGGCGATTGCCGATGACCACGCAACGGCGCCACGGCCAAGGGTGGGTCGCTGTTGGCGACGCAGCGGGCCTCATCAACCCGATGAACGGAGAGGGAATCGACTACGCGCTTGAGTCTGCGGTGTTGGCGATCGATCTCTTCGTGGCCGATCCCGCCAATGCGACGCATCGATACGACGTCGAGGTAGGCGAACGATTCGACGCGTTCTTGAGGACTGGTCGACGTTTCTCACTGTTGATAGGGCACCCTTGGATCCTTCGTAGCGGCCTTCGGGTGGCCGTCGGAACCGATGCCATCGCCAAGATCACGCTTCAGGTAATGGGGAACCTGGTCGATGGCGACACACCAGGCGCGGCCGGCCGGGTGTTTGGTGCGGCCGACCGGGCTTTGAGTCTTGCCGAACCTTTACTGCGAAAGACCAGAGCGAAGAACTAGGCCCTACAGAACTAGGACAGTAGAAACTAGGGCCCAGATAATTGGACAGCGGTCCTCTGGGCGCTCAAGGCCACATGATCTTGAGTCGATAAGGCTCAAGTGACGATGGCGGCGTTTCCTCAATCAGTATCAAGATCTTTGGGCCAGGCGAGCCTATTTGGCGACCTTCCGTGTTCGGCGTGTGGCCGCCCAAGCGTTGTCGGTTGTGATTCGTGTCGCAAGCCGCTGTGTGAGATGCACGCGATGGGACACCGCACCGCTGACGGGTCGTTGGACAGTCAGCTACGGCAGCTGTGTCGTCGGTGTGAGGGCGCCGAGATCGAAGCGTCTGAGCGGAAGATCCGTCGAGAGTTCGAGAATGAGCGAGCAGCAGTTTCTTCATTTGTGGGGTCGCGGCTCAGCCCATTGCATGACGCCTTGTGGTGGGGGAACCAACTGAGGCCGAACGTCGACGTTGTTGGTGACATCACCTCGGTGGCGTGGGTGGCCGAGAGCGTCGAGCTGACAAGTTCGGCGGTGCGTGGCGAAATCGTCGTGCGGCTGAGCCGGGCCGGGCTCGCGGGTGCTCCTACTTCCGACATGGCGTCGTCTTTGTGGGACCTTCTGCACGAAGCTGGTGTGCCGACCAGCGGCGAGGCCTTTGTCGCTCGACGCTTCTTTGCCGGATACAAGCCTGTTGCTGGGTACCTTCTCGGACCGCTACCAGGAGCAGTATCGGGCACACAGGTTGTGCCAGGTGCACTACTAGGTGAAGACGAGATCTGGTTCGGTCGGCTTCGTGTTAGCCGAAGCGGCAACTTCGAAGCGGTCGGAGGGTTCGAAGTGGCGCCACCGACTTCGGCGGTGAGTGTGTCGATCATCGCGGCCGCGGCACGTATCTTTCCTGCCGATTGTTACTAAGAGGCCGCGCCGGTAGGCGAGGCCGTGGCCCGAGCGGCCCGGTGAGCGGAGTGAATCCAGAGCGGAAGGCAGAGCAGGCCGCGCCGGTAGGCGAGGCCGTGGCCCGAGCGGCCCGGCCCTAAGCCTGGCGTCTTAGTTGCCGTTAACGGACCAGTGCCAAGGTTCGCTTGGCAGGTTGTAAAAGCCGTATCGACCGGCGTTGGCTGACAACCATTGGAACGCAGAAGTGCCCCGGCTCGTGATGGCTCGCCCGTTCGCGGTGAAATCGATGGCCAGGCCCCGCTCGTGGTTTGAGAAACCGGGTCGAGCTGTTGGCGGTCGGCATTGGTAGGAAGGCTTCTGGTACACCTCGTAGTCTGATGATCCACAGTGCGCTCGACGCAGTGCTATCTGCGAAGACGAGTTCCTGTAGCCGCCTCCGCCAAGGAGAACGCCGTCATTGGCCGCGGCCTGGAGCATGTTGGCGAGGTTCTGAGAAATCGACTGATGAACACGGATGCCGCTCACGCTAACGATTTCGCCTGCCCCGACGATGTTGGGAATGGCGGCCGCGCGACGAGCTAGCTCCTCTCGTCGCGCTATCTCGGCTAGCCGCGCCGCTATCGCTCGTTCTTCGGTTCTTATCTTTTGTGCCAGTTCTGCGTCGAGGCTTTCGAGGTGGTCGGCTTCGGCAAGGCGGGCGTCTAGGCGGGCCTCCACTTGAAGCGCAAAGGTCTCTTGTCGTTCGCGGGCGATGTTGGCCTTCCCAAGACGATCATCGAGTACAAACTCGCGAGTCTCAGCTTCGCTTACGGCTCGTTCCCGGTTTTGCACCAGCAAGTCGAGGTCGTCGGTCAGCTCGCGCATGCGGTCGACGAGGTTCGTTTCTTGCCCTAGCCGAATTCGGAAGAGGGTTTCCTTTATTGCTGCTTCTGTGGGCGTGTCTGAGTTGAGGGCGGCAGCGGCTGTTTGTTCACGGGTATCTCGACCAGTCACATACCACTGGATCGCAAGATCCTGAAGCCCGTCGGCGGTGCGCTCCATCTCGTCTTGGACGAACACCTCCTGGGCTTCGATCGATTCGAGGGCGAGCCGGGAGTCGTCAAGGGCTAATTGGGCCGACACTAGGCGTTGCTCAGCCGCGTCGACGTTGTTTCCGAGAATCTCCAGGGCCTCGAGTACTTCTTCGAATTCGGCTGCCACGGCATCGACAGCGGCGGCTTGAATCGCGATCTGATCAGACAGCGCTTCGCGTTCGGCCTTGAGGTCTTTGAGATCTTCTGTGTCGTTCTCGTCGGCGTGCGCGTCGACGCCTACCGACACCAGGCTCGCCGTAAGAACAAACGCCACGGCTGCCACTCTGCGTAGTTTGGGCGCCCAAGACGACCGACAATGCGTGACCATTCAGCTCCAAGGTGGCACCGTCTGCGTCCGGATTCAAGCCAGGACAGCTATTTTCCCGCGTGCCTCGTTGCCAGCACTTGCAATATTTCTTGTGCGCGAGGAGGGACTTGAACCCTCACACCCTTACGGGCACAGGCACCTGAAGCCTGCGCGTCTGCCAATTCCGCCACTCGCGCTGGTAGAAGTCGCGACTGTAGCGGCTCAGCAGCCAATTGAGAACCGCAATACTTGATTCTGGTTGGCGTCGAACGGGTTCGGGCGGTCCCTTTGCCTAAACTCGCCCGCACATGGTGCTACGAGGATTCGAGAGACGACTTGAACAGTTGGTTGAGGGATCGTTCGCGCGCGCTTTCAAAAGCGCAGTGCAACCTATCGAGATCGGCCGCCGAATCGTGCGGACGATGGACGAGGAACGGTCCGTTGGAGTCGACGGCTCAAGGGTGGTGCCAAATCGGTTCGTTGTGATCTTGTCCGATGATGACTACGCACGATTTACCGAGATGTCCGAACCGCTCCGCGCCGAACTCGAAGCCTCGGCGCGAGAGCACGCCCGTTCGCGGTCATCGGTGTTTGTCGGCGTTGTTGCCGTGAGCCTGGTCGTCGATCCGCGCCGTCGAGAAGGTCGTTTCGAGGTTGAGGGCTCATACGACTCGACTACCGGTGCCCCTGGCAGCCTTGTTTTCGAAGATGGCACCCGCTTACCGATCCGGACGCGATTGACAATAGGGCGGCTCCCTGATTGCGATATTTCGATCGATGACCCGAAGATCAGCCGCCGTCATGCCGAGATAGTCCGATCGGTCGAAACTGGTGGAAGCAGCATCGTTGTGTTGTCCGATCTCGGTTCCACCAACGGAACGTTGCTTAACAATCGTCCGATTGCCCGCCATGAGCTCGCCGACGGTGACACCATCGATGTTGGTGGTCGACTGTTCCGATTCGAGGCGAGCTGAATGTCACCGGCGCTACTACGTCTGCTGACCCTGTGTGTTTTGGCCCTGGTGTATCTGTTTTTCATGAGAGTTGTGCAGGCTGTCTGGACCGAGGTTCGTCCGCCCCGGGCGGCACGTCAGCCCCGTGCCCCGAGGCGCAAACCAGCCTCTCGGGTGGGTCGCGTTGTCATTCTCGCGCCCGAAGAACACGCTGGCCGCGTCCATCAGATCGCCGACGAGGTGAACATCGGCCGCGCCGCTGGATGCGAGATAACCATTGATGACTCATATGCGTCGCAGATTCACGCGAGGATCTTCCGTCGAGACGGAGGCGTGTTTGTCGAGGACCTTGGGTCAACCAATGGTTCGTATCTCAACCGTGAAAAGGTGAACCGGCCTACCGCCGTTAACCCAGGCGATCGTCTCCAAATCGGAGCAACGGTCTTCGAGGTGTCGAAATGACAGAGCCAGAAGAAATGACCGAGTCAGAAGAAGCGACAAACCCAGAAGAAATGACCGAGTCAGAAAGAGCGACCGGGCCAGAAGAAGCGACGGAGCCACAAGTTGACCAGGCGCCGTCGCGACGTCTCCGGTTGTCGTGGGGTGGGGCAACCCACCAGGGCCGTGTTCGCGACAACAATCAAGACGCACTCTTTGCCGATCGGGGGTTGTTCGTTGTGGCCGATGGCATGGGCGGCCATCAAGGTGGCGAAGTCGCTTCCCAGATCGCGGTGCGCACTATGGCCGGTGCCGGCCACGGAAGCCTCGTCGATCTTGTTGCCGCGGTCGAGTCTTCTAACACCGCTGTGTGGGAGTACGCCGAAAACAAACCAGAGCTAAAGGGTATGGGCACCACTCTCACCGGAATTGCGGTGTTAGGCGATGGACGGCCGCCTCGTTTCGGAGTGGTGAACGTGGGCGACTCCCGTATCTACCGCGTGCGTGATGGCGAGATCGAACAGATTACCGACGATCATTCCTACGTCGCCGAACTGGTCAGGCGAGGTCAGCTCAACGAAGACGAATCGCATACCCATCCGTATCGCAACATGTTGACCAGGGCCATCGGGGTTGCCGAAACTGTCGATGTCGACACGTGGGAAATCGATCCGATTGCTGGCGACAAGTTCGTTCTGTGTAGCGACGGGTTGGTCAATGAACTGGAGGACAGCGAAATTCTCGACGTGTTCGGTCGAGTCGACGATCCATCCGAGCTGGCTCGAACCCTCATCGAGGGAGCGAATGGCGCCGGTGGAAAGGACAACGTCACGGTGGTAGCTGTGTTCGTTGAGGTAGACGACGTTGAGGAACCACCGATAGAAGCCCCAGAACGCGACACCTCACCGACCACATCGGACACTGGGATCATCTCACCTATAGAAGACACTGCCGCCATTCCAGTGATCGGCGATCTGGCTGATGCCGAAACGCCTGCTGCTGAGGCATCTGACATCGACTCCGCCGATCCAGGGGTAGCAACCCTCGAGGCTGTGGGAGCCTCCGACGACCCGCTCTTCTCTCAACCAGTACACGAAGACGATTTGCCCGTTGTTGCCGAGCGATCTGATGCGCTTGCCGAGTTCGAGTTACCCGCGCTCGACAACGACAGTCCCCTTCCGTGGCTGGCCGATGGTGCCAGTGTCGACGATGCTGGGGACGCAACTTCAGCAGCCGAAGACTCGCCGGTCGAGGCTAGTGAGGTGTTCGACGATGATGCTGCTTCTCTCGTCGGCGGCAGGGATCGGGGCGAAGCTCCAGACGCGTCAACCAAGCCGGATATCCCCAGGGTGCAGTTTCTCAATACCGCGGTTGGGCCTGAATCGTCGGACACGACCGGAGACGGGCTGGCAGGCACCGGTTGCGGTCACTTGGCGGGCGCTCGCGTTGATCGGTCTGGCGATCGTTGCGGCAGTTGCTGCCTTGGCCCTCGCCGGTTCGTACGCAAGAGGTTCCTACCACGTCGGGTTTGCGGGCGACGAGGTCGTCATCTACCAGGGAAGATCTGGTGGCTTGTTGTGGTTCGATCCAACTCTCGAAGAGGGCTCTGGCATATTCCGCTCGCAGATTCCAGAAGCCACTGCCACTGAGATCGAAGCGATTGTCGAGTCTGGCAGCCTTGAAGCAGCGCGGACCTTCGTCGACGAGATACGTCCCGCCGCCAACGATGGCGACACAGCGGGTACCGATGGTCCTTCCGCTACCGACAACCCAGACGAGAACTCGGTCGATACGACCGGCTCGTGACGCGCCAGCGAAGCACCGAACTAGGACTAATCGTCCTGGCGATGGTCACGACTGTTGCTATCTACATCCTGGCGGCCCTCGGCGAGGAGGCCTCGATCCCCGCTGATGCGGCTCCATTTCTGCTCCAGGTGGTGGTGCTGTTGGTTGTTGCCCATCTTGCCGTGCGTCGGCTAGCACCTCACGCCGACGGCACGCTGCTGCCGTTGGCTGTCTTTCTCAATGGTGTCGGATACTCGTTCATTGTTCGGCTAGACGACGGTCTGGCGGAGAACCAGGCCCTATGGACCTTGTTGGGCATAGCCGCGTTCATCGTGACTCTGGCGTTGGTCCGCGATGTTGCGACCCTTGGCCGATACCGCTGGACCTTTGCCTTGGCTGGGTTGGTTTTGTTGCTTGCCCCGCTGTTGCCTGGCGTGGGCCGCACCATCAATGGCGCCAGGTTATGGGTCAAGCTTGGACCGTTCTCAGTTCAGCCTGGCGAGTTTGCCAAACTGGCGATTGCCCTGTTTGTGACCTCCTATCTGGTCGAAAAGCGCGAGCTTCTGGCTATCGGAACTCGTCGGCTCGGACGACTGGTCGTGCCCGATCTGAAACACCTGGGCCCTCTGCTAGTTGCCTGGGGAGCATCTCTGCTTGTGATGGTGGCCGAACGCGACTTGGGTTCGTCACTTCTGGTGTTCTCGACCTTTGTCGTGGTGGTGTGGGTTGCCACGGGACGGGCCTGGTATCCAGCTGTCGGTGGTGCCCTTTTTGTGTTGGGGTCGGTGGCAGCCTGGGCCACGTTTGATCACGTGCAGGCCAGGGTCCGGATCTGGATCAATCCGTGGGAAGACCCAACGGGCGAGGGTTTTCAGCTGTTGCAGGCGATTTTCGCCATGTCGTCTGGAGGACTAACAGGCACAGGGCCCGGACTTGGCAGCCCCGGCCGAATTCCAGAAGGTGAGACTGACTTCATTTTCGCGGTGATAGGCGAAGAGCTCGGTTTCTTGGGAGCTACCGCGATCATCGTGTGCTTCCTTTTGATCATTGGAGCCGGTTTACGGGTCGCGACCAGGGCCAGGGACGAGTTCGGGACACTGTTGGCCACCGCTCTGACCATCACCATCGGGTTTCAGGCGTTCATCATCATCGGCGGAATTCTCAGGGTCCTGCCTCTGACTGGTATCACCTTGCCGTTTGTTTCCTACGGCGGGTCTTCGCTTCTGGCGAACTACATACTGCTAGCTCTACTACTAAGAATCTCTGACGAGTCGAGCTCCACTGGCGGCGGACCCCGCTCCGAACCACTTCACGAAACTGTTGAGGTCGGGTCATGAACCTCCGAATTCGGCGGGTGACCGGTGTCATTCTCGTTCTGTACACGCTGCTGTTCTTGCAGCTAAACATCGTTCAGTTGGTCCGGGCCGACACGTATCGGAACCACCCCGCCAACACTCGAGACATCGTGCGTCAGTTCAG
>JAADHX010000089.1 GCA_013151655.1 Actinomycetota bacterium | reverse complement strand
GAGGACCACTTCCCGAAGCTCGTCGACTATGCGTTCACCGCAAAGATGGAAGCCGACCTCGACGAGATCGCCAAGGGCGAACGCGAGTCGATCCCTTGGCTATCACTGTTCTACTTCGGCACGACTGGGCCCGACCGAGACGACAATCCCGCTGGGCTCAAAACTATGGTCTCGACCCGTCTTGGCGAGATCGATGCCAGAGCAATCAACTCGATTCCCATCGGAGTCGATGCTGATGGCAACCCGGTCGTCGCTAGGGTCGGGCGTTATGGACCGTATCTGAGCCGCGGCGAAGACACCTGTTCAATTCCTGAGGATCTAGCGCCAGACGAACTGACGATCGACAAGGCCGTCGAACTTTTGTCGGCGCCATCGGATGAGCGGATCCTTGGCCCGGATCCCGAATCTGGCGTCGACATCGTTGCCAAACCCGGGCGATTTGGTCCCTATGTGACCATCGGCGTGCCCGAGGATGGCAAGCCGAAACCAAAGACGGCGTCGCTGTTTGCTTCGATGCAACTCGACACGATCGACTTAGATGACGCCATCAAGTTGTTGTCACTGCCGCGAGTGGTCGGTGTAGATCCAGAGAACAACGAAGAGATCACCGCTCAAAACGGCCGGTATGGGCCCTACCTCAAGAAGGGGACCGATAGCCGATCCATCGACGCTGAGGAACAACTGTTTACGCTCACGCTCGAAGAGGCACTGGCAATTTATGCCCAGCCGAAACGTCGCCGCGGGGCAGCCGCTCCGAAGCCGCCGCTGCGTGAACTCGACGACGATGTGGTCAGCGGCAACAAGATGGTCGTCAAGGACGGTCGGTTCGGACCGTACGTCACCGATGGCGAGACCAACGCGTCTCTCCGTAAGGGCGACGACGTGGCCACGATCACGTCCGAGAGGGCCTCTGAGTTACTTCAAATTCGCCGCGAGGCCGGCCCGGTAAAGAAAAAGAAGAAGGCCACTAAGAAGAAGGCGACTGCCAAGAAGAAGGCTACGAAAAAGAAGGCTCCCGCCAAGAAGGCGGCAGCCAAGAAACCGACTGCCGACTAGCCGTCGCCGAAGGACGGACTGATCGGCCATAGTCTTCGGACTGTGATCGATGTACTCGGCCAACCCGACACCACGCGGCGACTCAAACTTGCCGCCGAACAGCCGGTGCCCGCGTATCTGTTTCTTGGTCCAGACGGCAGCGGAAAACGCGCCGCGGCGGCTCAGTTCGCTGGCGAGTTGTTCGCCCGTTCGCGTCCTGACGATGCCGCCAGGCATCGTCGTCTAGCGCTCGGCGAGCAACACCCGGATCTCGTTATCGTCGAGCGGGCCGGAGCTACGATTTCGACGGAGCAGGCTCGTGAGGTTGTCAGGCTGACGGCTCTTAGCCCGGTCGATGCAGGTTGCAAGGTGATCGTTCTTGATGACTTCCATCTGGTCGGCAACCAGACGGCAATGGTGCTCAAGGCGATCGAGGAGCCGCCGCCTAGTACGTTCTTTATCGTTCTCGCTAGCGATATCCCCCCCGAGCTCGTCACTATTGCGTCCCGGTGCGTGACGATCGCGTTTAACGCGCTCGCCGCCGATGTTGTGGTGTCGGCGTTGGTTAGCGATGGGGTCGACCCTGAGTTGGCTCGAGGGGCCGCCAACGCGGCTGGCGGCGACATCGGTCGGGCCAGGCTATTGGCCACCGACCGCGATTTGGCCAAGCGGTTGAGTGCTTGGCGAGCCGTCCCCGACCGTCTTGACGGCAGCGGTTACCAAGTCATGTTGGCGGTGACGGAGTTGCTTGAGATGACCGATTCCGCTGGCACTCCGCTGGCCGACCAACACGAAAGCGAGCTTGAACGCCTCGAAACCGAAGCCGAGGCAATGGGCGCCAAGGTAGTTGGCCGACGCGATATCGACACAAGACACAAACGCGAAGTAAGGCGCCTGAGGGGCGACGAGCTCCGTCTTGGCCTAGCGACGTTGGGCCAGCGCTATCGCGATGACCTAGTCGCAGGTCGGTGTGATCCGTTGATGGCGGCAACGGCTATTGAGGTGCTCACAAATGCAACTTCGAGCCTTGCCAGGAACCCGAACGAGCGCCTGCTGCTTGCTGATGCGTTCTGTCGCCTTCCGGCACAGTAGCGAGCCCGAGATGGGGATCGAACCCATGACCTGCTCTTTACGAGAGAGCCGCTCTACCACTGAGCTACCCGGGCACTAGAACGCTTTACGGTAGCAGGGGCTATCTGGCCTGCGAACGAGAAACACGAATTCGCCAACGGTGGGAACAGGGCTCTGCGATTCTGACGTGTGGCACTTCGTCTGTGTCGAGGAACCGTGTTGGAAACGAATCCAACGCGCATGCGAACGCTGCTGGCGGGCCTGTGGCAACGGTCTGGGCGGCGCGGCAACTAGATGGCGTCGAAGCTGCATCAGTCGGGTCTTGTATTCTAACCGACATGGGAATCCGGAACTCGGCGCGGTGGCTCGTCGCGATGCTCGTCGGGTCGTTTGTCATTGGTTGCGCAGCTCAGGAGCAGGAACTCCGAGTCGAGATCGAAAGCAATGCTGCGACGAAGGCACCGAACCGTTTGTCGTCTCACTACTCTTGGCGTCGCCTGGGACGCTTCCGACAATCCAAGGAGCAGTAGTCGCCGGAATTGACGTGGGTGAGGGCCTGTTACCGGAACCCCAATTCGGCGGGTCGCGCGCACCGATTCTGTGGATGTCGACCAACCCACTCGATGGAGAGATGTGGGCAGACCTAGTGCGCGTCTTTCCCGAGACCGGACTGTGGCCCCTAGTTCTCGACAATCTCGAGCCAGAGCGCCCGTGGCGCGGCGGCGAGTTCGGGATGTATTCGGGGCAGACCCAGATGATGTCGAGCCACTGGATTTACTCAACGAATGGTCGACCCGCTCCGTCGATCGCCTCGCCACTGGAAGTGACACCACTGAGTCAACAATCCACATTCCAGGAATGGGTGACTTTTGGACGACGCTCGGGCTGGTGCCGGTACAGAGACCAGCCGACGTTACCTGGGCCCTCGGCTGGACGGGTGACACGAACCACGGACGCGACCAAGCTTCCGCAGCGTCGCTCTATCGCTCGTGGGAGGATAGATTCGGCGCGTATATCGTTCGCCTTGGGTTTGCCGAGGTGGTTCTCTCGGTGGCGCGACCTCCGACGGAACTGAGCGAAGCGAGGCTTGTCGCGCTCGAGCACTATGCATGGTGTCCGACACTGGATGAGCACGGCGTTGACATCGAGGAATATGCGACGTCCCTCCTCGACAGCAACTCGTGGGGTTGCTGGTGGGACTAAGAGCGAGAGCGGGGGCGACAGGTCGGGGTCGAGAGCGTAGAGCCACTCCTATGAGAACAGGCGAAAGAGATGGATCACCCCAGAACAACTGCCGCTAGCCGGCGTACCGAGAGCCAGCTGATCCGATTGCGGTCGTTGGTAGCTCCGCGCCTCGACTAGCGCGGTCAAGCCAAGATTGACCAGCCACAACCACAGTCAACGCGGGCGAATGGAGCTCAGCCGCGGACGGCGTTCCCGGCGAAAGCGAGGACGGCCACGACGCCGAACCAGAAACGACATCGATTTCAACTTCACGGTTTCGACGCATCCGGACACTCTGATCAATCGATGTTGCCGTTCAGTTAAGACCGCGCTTCGGTGCTGTTCCAGAGTTGTGACGACCGCGCCCGGCGCCATTGATGATCTAGGGTCGGCGCGGTGGCAGACCAGGCAACCTTCGTCGAAGACGCCATGGACCATATGCAGGGCCTGTATACCGCGGCGTTGCGAATGACCCACAAACCAGCTGACGCCGAAGATCTCGTCCAGGAGACCTACCTCAAGGCATACAGGGCCTACGGCGGCTTCACCGAAGGCACAAATCTTCGCGCCTGGTTGTATCGGATCCTCACCAACAGCTACATCAACCAATACAGAGCAAAACAACGACGACCCGACGAAACCACGCTCGGCGACAATGACGACTTCTTCCTCTATCGACGCGTCGACGAACTTGGCAGCCTTGTGGGGCGATCAGCCGAGGACGAGCTGTTCGGCTGGTTCACCGACGACGAAGTAAAGGCCGCCCTCGACTCTCTCCCCGAGAACTTCAGACTTGCCGTGCTCTTGGCCGATGTGCAGGGGTTTGCCTACAAGGAGATCGCCGAAATAACCGATGTACCGGTCGGAACCGTGATGAGCCGACTCCATCGTGGTCGCAAAGCGCTGCATAAGTC
This sequence comes from Actinomycetota bacterium, assembly GCA_013151655.1. Lineage (GTDB taxonomy): Bacteria > Actinomycetota > Acidimicrobiia > Acidimicrobiales > Poriferisodalaceae > JAADHX01. The sequence goes on along the minus strand of JAADHX010000089.1, from coordinate 5,485 downwards.
GTTATACAACCACGCAGTCGATCGAGGGATTGTTCCCGTTAGTTCCGAGGCTTGATGAACCCAGAACCTAGATCCGAAGCCAACGAGGGATTCTCAGACTGTGGTCAGGCGCTGGCCACGCTGTACCGATTTCTCGATGGTGCTCTCGACGAAAAGAGACGGACCGACATCGCTTCTCACCTCGACGGTTGTGGCCATTGCCACGAGATGTACTCGTTCGAGGCCGAGGTTCGGGCCATGGTGGCCCGAGGCGCCACCGAGGAAGTCCCCGAAGGCCTAAGAGAGAGAATTGCAGCCAGACTCAGAGAGCTTGACGCTTGAATGTTTCGGGTTGGCTAACAACGCTCTACGATGGCAGTCATGTTGCTTGCAGCCCAGGAATGGCATTTTTGGATCGCTCCGTTGTTAACCGCGGGTGCGGTGGCCATGCTCCTAGCGATGCTGGTCACCTACCTAGTCAAGGTTGTTGGCCCTCGTTACCCGCGGCGTTGATGGCCAAATGAGTGACGCTGCAGTCGACTGGGAGCTAGCGGCGCGTATTGCGCGCAAGGTCGCCGGCGAGGAACCACTCGCTAGGTCGTATCTCTACGACTCCTTAGAACCCGACTTCGCCGAAGCCACCAAGCTCGCCGAACAACTCGTTACGGTCGAGACCGGGCTCACATCTCTCGATGGGCCAGCTCGCGCCCGCGTCATCGATCGCGGCGACTGGATCGACGCCAACATTCGATCCTTCCAACGTTTGCTCAGGCCACTCACAGACAAAGTGAGCGACAAACTCGACGAGAGCGTCTTCTCTGGCGTTACCAGCAAGGTCGCCGCGGCCGAGTTGGGCGCGGTTCTTGGCTGGATGTCACGGCGGGTTCTTGGGCAGTACGACCTACTGCTCGCCGAAGACGAAGACCCCCAAGACCAGGATCTTGTGTACTACGTGGGCCCAAACATCTTGGCTATCGAGAAACGGTTCGCCTTCGCGCCCCAGGAGTTCCGGCTATGGCTAGCCACCCATGAGCTAACGCACCGCGCCCAGTTCACCGGTGTTCCCTGGATGCGCAAGCACTTCATCGCCCTAGTCGAACAGACCCTCGATTCCGTCGAACCAGACCCCGATCGAATCATGGCAGGCGTCAAGCGGCTAATCGCCGAGAAACGTCGAGGCGAAACTACTGCCCTCGACGGTGGCATGGCTGCGTTGTTCGCGTCTGAGGAGCAACGAGTGGTGCTCGATGAGATCGCCGGGCTCATGAGCCTGCTCGAAGGCCATGGCGACGTAACCATGACTCGCGCCGCGATTGCTCATGTTCCTAGCGCAGAGCGGTTTCACCGAGTGCTTCATCAGCGGCGAAGTCAGTCAAAGGGCGTGGCCAAGGTCATGCAGAAGCTCATCGGTATCGAGGCCAAACTTGCGCAGTACGAGCAGGGCGAGCGCTTCATCGAAGCCATCGAGGCCGAGCGCGGTGATCGTGCTGTCGACATCATCTGGGGCGATGCGGCGTTTCTGCCGACACTCGACGAGATCAAGAACCCGACCTCTTGGCTTGACCGAGTTCCGGCCGCTGCATAACTCGTGGCTCGTTCGCGGAGCCACTCTCAAAGTCAGAATGCTGGCCAGATAGCCGACGTCGACGCACTTCTAGCCAGGTGCACATTCAACGCCGATGGCCCGCTGGTGTGCGCCGTCTCAGGCGGGCCAGACTCGATGGCCATGCTCGTTCTAGCGTGTCACACCGGGCGCCCTGTTACTGCCTTCCATGTCGATCACGGTCTGCGCCCCGGCAGCGACGCAGAGGTCGATCTAGTTCGTGCGGTCGCTGATCGGTTCGGAGCCAACGTCGAGTCCGTGCGAGTTGATCTCGACGATGGTCCCAACCTAGAAGCCAGAGCCCGCGAGGCCAGGCTGTCGGTCTTGCCACCCGATGTGTTGTTTGGCCATACCGCCGACGACAGGGCCGAGACGGTCCTGTTGGCGCTACTGCGGGGGAGTGGTCTTGATGGCGTCTCGAGTATGGGGAGCACAACCCGACCCATCCTGGCGCTGCGTCGGACCGACACACATGCGTTGTGTGCGTCGCTCCAACTGGTAGTCGTCGACGACTACCACAACTACGAAAACCGATTCCGTCGTGTCAGGGTGCGTCACGAACTCATGCCGCTCCTCAACGATATTGCCGAGCGCGACGTGGTCGTGCTTCTCGACCGGTTCGCCGATGTAGCCGGCGAAGACGCGAGGTTGCTCGACGAGCTCGCAAGCCGGATCGACCCCGCCGACTGTCGACAACTAAAGGCGGCTCCGCTTCCGATTGCTCGTCGGGCCTTACGTAGTTGGCTACGAACCGAGATCCCATTGGACCAGAACGCGACCGAAAGAGCGCTCGCCGTTGCTCTGGGGTCCATGCTGGCCACCGAACTCCCTGGCAAGCGACGCTTGACACGATCAGGGCAAAGACTGCGCCTCGAATCAAGCTAGATTCACCGGCGATGTCTTTTTACGAAAACGACCCACGCATCGGCGAGATCGCAATCTCCTCCGAGGAGCTTCACAGGCGTGTCGACGAGATTGGCCAACAACTGGGGGCCGAACTTGCTGGCACGAACCCGCTGTTCGTCGGAGTTCTTACCGGCGCATTCGTGTTCTTGGCCGACCTGGTTCGAGCCGTCGACATGCCCCTCGAGATCGACATGATCTCGGTCTCTTCCTATGGCAATGCGACCGATTCAACCGGCGTCGTTCGATTACTCAAGGACCTCGGCTCCGATATCGAAGGTCGCGACGTTGTTCTCGTCGAGGACATCATCGATTCCGGTCTGACGATTCAGTACCTGCGATCGACGTTCGCGGCCCGGCGCCCGGCGTCGTTGCGGGTTGTGAGCCTTTTGGCGAGGGAACGTCATCAACGGAACCCCGATGTCGTCGACCATGTCGGGTTCGACTTGCCTGAAGGCTGGGTGGTCGGTTATGGCCTCGACGCGGGCGGCGAATACCGACATCTTGACGAGATTCGGTGGTTCGACCCCGAAAAATCAGCACCTTCAGGGTGAAAAACTCCCCCGAACTGGGCTAGGGTCGACCGTCGATCGCAGATGAAAGGGCGGCAATGAAGGGGCGGCCTATGAAGGGCAAGTGGGCTGAGGGCATCCGGCCGCGGAACTTCTCTTGGATCATCAAAGACCAGCTGGCGTGTTCTGAACGCCCCGGCGGGTACGGCTCGACTCATCGCAGAGTTCGGCGCCAAGAAGAAATCATCTGGTTGCGCCAACAAGAGTTCGACCTCGTCATCTCGCTGTCTTCTGCTCCTTCGAATCTTCACAACTACGACGAACTCAACATGCCGTATCTGCATCGGCCATTCCCTCCGCTCGACGAGGTAGGAAACATGATGGAGTCGATGTTTGGCGAGATCCAAACACTGCTCGATCGCCAACAGCGCGTGCTGATTCATCGTGACGAGTTAAGCGATCACGTTTCTGGCCTTGTCGCTGGATACCTCGTTTGGTCGGGGATGGTTCCCGAGCTTCCACGAGCTGTCGTGATTACCGAGAGTATCTTCGAGCGTCCGCTTGGCCCGATCGGACGAGGTCTGGTCTCTGAGGCCGCCAAGCTCGATGCTGCGCCCCAAGCCTCCTAACAACTCTTCGTTAGCGGTTCGCTTAGTGGTTGAGCCCGTATTGCCCAGCGTTAGGGCCTATCTGGCCCTCGGCAGCAACCTCGGCGACCGCCATGCTCACGTGAGTTTGGCTGTGGCCTCTCTCGACGTTCACGAACAGATCGAAGTTGTGGCGGTCTCAGATCTCTACGAAACCGATCCTGTAGGCGGCCCCGAGCAGGAGCTGTTTCTCAACCTGGCCATTGCGATCGATACCCGTTTAGCGCCGACGGCGCTGCTAGAAGCGTGCCAGAACATCGAAGCTGCGGCCGAACGTGAGCGCATCGTGCGGTGGGGCCCAAGAACTCTCGATATCGACATGCTTCTTTATGGCAGCATCGTCATGAACGAACCGTTACTTACCCTTCCGCATCCGCGAATGTGGGAGAGGCGATTCGTGATAGAGCCACTTGCCGATGTAGCCCCCAACCTCGTGCCCGTTGACTGGTCCACTCGTATGGCCGATCAGCAGGTGCGAAATGTCGGCCGGTTACCAACCGAGACGATTGCGACATGACCAACATTCCATACCGGTACGACTGCGACCATTCGGTTGCCGAGGTTGTTGAGGCCCATCAGGGTCTCGAACCCGGAACCGAAACCGATGTCGTGGTTTCGATAGCCGGACGACTCATGCTGAGGCGTGTTCAAGGAAAGCTGGCCTTCGGGACCCTTCAGGATTCATCGGGGCGCATTCAACTGTTCGCACCGGCCAAGGTCACGCCAGATTTCGATGACTTCACTGGACTAAGCCTTGGCGACTGGATCGGGGTCAAAGGCATTGTGATGGTTACTCGTCGCGGCGAGCTATCAGTTCGAGTCGACAGCTGGGTTCTTCTAGCGCCGACGCACCGACCTTTCCCCGACAAATGGCATGGCATTACCGACACCGATACCCGTTACCGCCAGCGATATGTCGATCTATGGGTCACCCCCGAGGCCAGGCGCATCTTTCTACTGCGTAGCAAGATTGTGTCTCTGACACGACGGTTTCTCGAAGATCGGGCCTTCATCGAAGTTGAGACGCCGGTCCTACATCCACTGCCTGGCGGTGCGCTTGCCAGACCATTCGAAACCCATCATCACGCACTCGATCTCGACCTCTACCTACGAATCGCCCCCGAGCTCTATCTCAAACGGCTGACAGTGGCCGGTTTCGAGCGTGTGTTCGAGATCGCTCGAGTATTTCGGAACGAGGGGCTATCGACGAGGCATAACCCCGAGTTCACGATGCTCGAGCTCTACCAGGCTTACGCCGATTTCGAAGACATCGAGCGCCTCGTAGAAGAGCTCGTCGAGTTTCTAGCTATGGAAACCTTAGGCACCACCGAAGTCGAATTCGGGGGCCGACCGTTGTCGCTGGCAGCGCCGTGGCGAAGAGCCACCATGGAAGAGCTCATCGGCGAGCACACCGGCGAAGCCATCGACTTGGACACCCCGATCGATGAGCTTCGGGCACTAGCCGAACGCGTTGGCGTTTCGGTCAAGCCTGCTTACGGTCCTGGCAAATTGATCCTCGAAATCTATGAAGCCAGTGTCGAAGCCGAGCTGTGGGAACCGACGTTCGTGCGCGACTACCCCAGAGAGGTTTCGCCGCTGTCGCGCGATCACCGCGACCGCCCCGGCTACACCGAACGATTCGAAGGCATCGTGGCCGGACGCGAGCTCTGCAACGCATTCAGCGAACTGACCGATCCGGTCGAGCAACGGGCCCGGTTTGAGGCTCAGTCGCAGCTGCGCGACCTAGGCGACGATGAGGCCATGGTGGTCGACGACGACTACATCAGGGCCCTCGAGTACGGGCTGCCTCCGACTGGCGGGCTTGGCATTGGTATCGATCG
>JAADHX010000485.1 GCA_013151655.1 Actinomycetota bacterium | reverse complement strand
CGGACCCATCATCTTGCTCTACGTGTTCTTCCACCTGGCCGATCTGACTTGGGGTTGGATCGACTCCGACTGGCAGCGCGGCAACCCTTACGGCAACCTTTCCAACAGCCTGTCCACGTGGTGGATTGCAGCCATCTATGTGGTGGCCAACACGGCTCTGGCGATTCACCTCTACCACGGCATCTGGTCGATGTTCCAGAGCCTTGGCATCAACAACCCTCGTATCAACTCGGTTCGGCGACCCCTCGCAATGAGCGTTGCTGGTCTTGTGCTTGTCGGGAACCTCAGCTTCCCTTTGATGGTCAACCTCGGGGTCCTCGATTCCGACAACGTTGTGGCCGAGTACTCCAGTCTTGGTGTCGGCGACCCAACCGGCGGCAACGTCACCAGCTCTGATGCAGTAGTGGAGGTCAGCCGATGACAGTTCCTGACGCAAAGGTTCCAGCCGGCGACATCGGCGAAAAGTGGACGAACCATAAGTTCTCCATGAAGCTGGTCAACCCCAACAACAAGCGAAAATTCGAAGTCATTGTGGTTGGTACCGGGCTAGCCGGAGCGGCAGCGGCGGCCACCATGTCCGAGCTTGGTTACAAGGTGAAGGTCTTCACCTTCCACGATTCGCCGAGACGGGCCCACTCGATTGCGGCCCAAGGCGGAATCAACGGCGCCAAGAACTACCAGAACGACGGCGACTCGATCTACCGGTTGTTCTACGACACGGTGAAGGGCGGCGACTATCGCAGCCGAGAAGCCAACGTGCACCGTCTAGCCGAGGCATCGGTCGACATCATCGATCAAGCAACGGCACAAGGCGTACCGTTTGCTCGCGAGTATGGCGGCCTCCTCGACAACCGTTCGTTCGGCGGAGCTCAGGTAAGCCGAACGTTCTACGCCAGAGGCCAGACGGGTCAGCAGCTGCTGCTCGGTGCCTACCAAGCGTTGGCTCGCCAAATTGCTGTCGGCAACGTCGAGTTGTTTACCCGCTCCGAGATGCTCGACCTCGTGATCAAGGACGGAGAAGCTGCGGGCATCGTCACTCGCGACCTTCTCACCGGCGAAGTACAGGCACATTCTGGACACGCTGTGGTCTTGGCCACTGGCGGTTACGGCAACGTGTATTACCTGTCCACCAACGCCATGGCCTGCAACGTCACCGCAGCTTGGCGAGCTCACCGCAAGGGCGCCTACTTCGCCAACCCTTGTTACACCCAAATTCACCCAACGTGCATCCCAGCATCGGACGAATTCCAGTCGAAGCTCACCTTAATGTCGGAGTCGCTGCGAAACGATGGTCGAATCTGGGTGCCACGCGATCTCGACGAGAATCGCGCTGCTAGTCAGATCGCCGAAGACGAACGGTACTACTACCTCGAAGAAAAGTACCCGGCGTTCGGCAACCTGGTGCCTCGCGACGTGGCCTCTCGCAACGCCAAAACGGTCGTCGACCAAGGCCGCGGTGTCGGACCACTCAAGAACGGCGTCTACCTCGACCTAACCGAGGCGATTGGGCGCGACGGCATCGAAACCATCACCGAGAAATACGGCAACTTGTTCGACATGTACGAACGCATCACCGGTGAAAATCCATACGAAAGGCCAATGCGCATCTACCCGGCCACCCACTACACAATGGGTGGATTGTGGGTCGACTACAACCTCATGACCTCGATCCCAGGTTGTTACGCCATTGGCGAAGCCAACTTCTCCGACCACGGCGCAAACCGGCTGGGTGCTTCGGCGTTGATGCAAGGTTTGGCCGACGGCTATTTCGTGTTGCCATACACAATTGGCGACCAACTGGCCGCCAAGCTTGGCACCGACCCAGTCTCGACTAGCGACCCGGTGTTCGCCGAATCCATTGCTGGAATCGAAGATGAGTCCAAGCGGTGGCTCTCGAACAAGGGCACCAAGTCGGTCGATTGGTACCACCGAGAACTCGGCAAGCTGGTCTGGGACTACATCGGTATGGAACGCGATAGTGCCGGACTCGAAAAGGCCATCACCGAGATACCAACTCTCAAGAGCGAGTTCGAAAAAGACGTCAACGTTCCCGGATCGGGTGACAACCTCAACTCGAGCCTCGAGAAGGTTGGCCGGGTTGCTGACTTCTTCGAACTCGCCGAGCTGATGGCCCGCGACGCACTAGCTCGCGAAGAGAGTTGTGGTGGTCACTTCAGGACAGAACACCAGACTGAAGAAGGCGAAGCCAAACGCGACGACGACAACTTCCGTCACGTCGCCGCTTGGGAATGGACCGGACCAGACTCAACCCAAACTCGACACAAAGAAGAACTCGAGTTCGAGAACGTGGCGTTGACACAAAGGAGCTACAAGTGAGCGGCAACCCAGACGCAAAGACTCTCGATCTCACCCTAAAGGTGTGGCGCCAAGAGGGCCCCGATGCCCCAGGCTCATTTCAGACCATCCCGGCCAAAGACATCAGCGAGGACATGTCGTTCCTTGAGATGCTCGACATCGTCAACGAAAACCTGATCGCCGACGGCGAAGTACCGATCGAGTTCGATCACGATTGCCGAGAGGGCATCTGCGGTACGTGCAACCTCATGATCGACGGTCGGGCTCACGGGCCCGAGAAAGCTACGACCACTTGCCAACTGCACATGCGCAAGTTCGAAACCGGTGCCGAGGTCGTGATCGAACCGTGGCGGGCCAAGTCGTTTCCGATCATCAAGGACCTAGTTGTCGACAGGTCGCCGCTCGACCGCATCGTCGAAGCCGGCGGCTACATTTCGATAAACACCGGGGCAGCACCAGACGCAAATCTCATCCCGGTTCCCAAGGACACCTCCGATGCAGCCATGGATGCCGCCGCGTGCATCGGTTGTGGAGCGTGCGTTGCAGCGTGCCCCAACTCCGCAGCCCAGCTATTCACAGCGGCCAAGATGCAGCACCTAAACCTGTTGCCTCAAGGCCAACCCGAGCGCTGGCGCCGCTCCGAGGCGATGGTCGAGACCATGGAAGACTTCTTCGGCTCATGCACCAACCACGGCGAATGTTACGAGGCCTGTCCTAAGGAAATCAGCCTCGATTACATTGCCTACATGAACCGCGACTACGCCATGTCGAAGTTCAAGAACCGGAAACTCGCGGGCCGGAACTGATAGCGGCAGGCGGGAGTACGAAGGCGATCGTTGCCGCCCTGCTGCTCCAAACGTGCAGCGACCGAACAACACCAGTTCGGATACGGCCGCGAGCGCTAGTTCTCGCTAAACATAGCCATCCAAGAATCGCGAAAGGCCAAACAACCGGGTCAGAGCTGGGTCGACTTCATACGCGATGCCCGTGTTCCTGAGTTGCCAGTGGTGTTGCTTGAGGATCTAGGGCCGATGGCCGGGCTGGGACGGCATCGGCACCCTCATCATCGGACTACTACTAACTGCGATTGCCGCGGTCCTAGCCCGCGAAGTTTACGACGCTACCCCGCAGGTGTCTTAGGCCGACGAACGCAAGGGCACCCAGCGACTCTCACGTATCGAGCGACGGGTCCGTCAACGGATACGCCTTGAAGTGCTCAACCGACCGCTCTACGCTCAGGTGCGTTACAGGGGGAGCGTTCGGTGTATCGAACAATTCTAACAGGGACATTTTTGGGGCTATCGATGCTGTTAGCCGCGGTTCTCCTCACGGCGTCGGCAGCTCACGCGTCGGTGGCTGCACCAGTGGCGGTCGACGTCGAGTTCACCACCGACGAATCTGGCTACTACGTCTTGGACGATGTGGGACGGATTCATACATTTGGCAACGCAACGTATTTTGGAGGCTCGCCGGCCCTAGCCAGCGACGAATCAGCGGTGGCGATGTCACTAACACCATCGGGCCTCGGGTATTGGATATTCACCAACAAAGGGCAAGCGATTGCCTATGGCGACGCTGGGCAATTTGGAGACGTATCTCACCTCAGCCTCACTGGCCCAATAATCGATTCGGCACCAACACCGTCTGGGCTTGGCTACTACCTCCTCGGTGAAGATGGCGGCATCTTTGCATTTGGTGATGCCGTGTTCCTCGGATCGATACCGGAGATACTTCCAGGCGTTCAGCTCGGTGGATCGATTGTCGGCATCGCCCCAACCTTGAGTGGCGAGGGCTATTGGTTAGTCGGCGCGGATGGCGGCATGTTCTCGTTCGGCGATGCCAAGTTCTTCGGCTCAGTCCCGACGGCTCTGCCACCCGGCACATCTCTTGCCGAGCCCATGACAGGGTTGATCCCCCAAGGCAGCGGTTACCTATTGGTTGCCGCCGATGGTGGAATATTCAACTTCGGCGAGTCTGCATTCCACGGGTCGATACCTGGATTCCAGGCCAAGCCGCGCCAACCGTTGGATGGGGCGCCAGCGCGAGTTGTGTCGGTAGCGGTTCTTCGTGACCGGACCGGCTACATCATGGTCCAATCAGATGGAACCCTGTTCCCATTCGGAAACACGACGACGTCGGGACAGCCAGCGCTGGTTCGCTTCCTTCCGGGCGTTGCCCCTCGCGTCGGTCCGTCGGTCTCTCCAGCCATTCCAGCTGACCCTGGCGACTCGTCGAACTGTTCGGACTTTGCCAGCCAGGGCGACGCCCAACGCTGGTTCGACGCCTACTCCCCTTTCTACGGCGACCCTGCTGGGCTCGACACTGATGGCGACGGAGTTGTGTGTGAAGGCCTAGACGCTGGCTCCCTCCAACCGTCCGACTTCGGACCTGGCACTTACCGCGTCGGCCTTGACATCGCCCCCGGGACCTACCGAGCTCGTTCGGCCGGCTCTGGCTGCACGTGGAGCCTCCGAGTCGGAGCGAACATACCAACGAGCGACAACCCCGTGACCAGCTCCCACACAATCGTGACTCTCGCCGCCATCGACACCGAATTTGGCGCGTCGCCCGAGTGCGGCACTTGGTCGCCCGACCTGAGCCCGACTACGGCATCGCTCACCGCCGACGTGACGCCGCCCGATGCCCAAGACGTCACCTTGATTATTGGTGTCGATGTCTTGCCGGGTGTGTGGCGAGTAGCTGAAGCAGGCGATGCCTGTGAAGTCGAGCGTCTAATCGGGTTCGGTGGCACTGGCTCGATCTCTGACAGCCGCTGGCGCTCGAGCGTCCTTTCAGACCCCACCTATATCGAAATTCTCCCGATCGACGCCGCTGTCCACCTCAGCGGATGTTCGCTTCTCACTTCTGACCTGACGTCGCGGCGATCGTCACCCGATGATCCGTTCGGCAGCGGCGAGTACCGCGTCGGATCCGACATTTCGCCTGGCGTCTGGACGAGCGAGGCCCAAGCGCCAGGCGCAACGACTAGCTGTTGGTGGAGGCGCCTTGCAAACTTCGCACCCGAAAGCGAGTACCACCGGATCGCGACCGGGTTTGCTCGAGCGGAATCGGCAACAGTCACAATTGCCCCAACCGACATCGGGTTCAGCGCAAACGCCCAATGCGGCACATGGACGAAAGTCGGCTGACCGGTAGGGCGTCGTTCCGCCCTGGTGGAGGTGTCCACTTTGCGCTCGATGGACTCGCGGGAATGGTTAACAAATCCTGTCGCGCTCGCCAGATGCCCCGTCGAGGTGTCAGACTGGGATATTCGCCACTCTAACGGAGGCGCGATGCAAGCGGTCGTCCAGACCGAGGGGTTAACCAAACGTTATGGCAACGTAACCGCCATCGACGGTGTCGATATTGAGATCGACACCGGTCAGCGCGTCGCGATTATTGGTCAACCTCAGTCTGGCAAAACGACGCTGTTTCGTTTGCTTGTCAACCTTGTTCACCCGACTGCTGGCCGGGCCAGGGTAGGCGGTTTCGACACCTCGCGAGGTTCGTACCAGGTGCGCCGTCTGACCGGCTGGGTACCGGCGAGCGTCAGTCTTCCCCGCAACCTTGCAGTCGGCGAGTTCCTCGACAGGATGGCCGAGTTCAAGCGATCCGACCCAGACGTGTCGCTGCGGTCCACAGTTCTGCCCGCCCTCGACGTCGGTCCCGATGACAAGCTTCGCGAACTCGACGATGAAGAGCGCCATATCGTTGCCCTGCTAGCCGCGGTTCAGAAACAGCCTGATTTGTTCTTGCTCGATGAACCTCTCGCCGGATCAGGCCGATTCCGCGAGCTCGCGGCCGAAATTCTTGGTTCACTTAGCGATCAGGTCACCGTGATGGCTTCGGCCAGGGATCTCAGCCTGGCCGAGCGAATGAGCGATCGAGTACTCCTGCTCGACAACGGACGCATCATTGCCGATGGCCCACTAAGCACACTTAGAAGTCGGGTAAGGCAACGAACCGAACTCGAGTTTTCTTCTGCTCCAAACGAATCTGCTCTCCGTTCGTTGCCTGGCGTGCTCGATCTAGTCGTACAAGGAAACACCGCAAGAGTGCTCTCGGTTGGCTCGACCGACAAGCTGATCGATGCAGTTCGACCCGCCGGACTCATCGATTCAACGGTTCGACAGCCGGGACTCGAAGAGCTAATGACCGACCACAGATTGCTGGCCGACAACTCCTGATGCTCGTCAAACCACGATTTGGCGTATCGATGCGCCAGTACAAGACCGATGCTCAGATTCCGTCCCTCGCGACCTCGGTAGTTCTGCTCGTACTTGCCGGCGGTGCGATCCTTACCGCGCCGAACCTCCGCTCGCGGTCGGGTGCCAGCACGCTCGCCGGTGATCTACCACTGGGAGTTGCCGGACTGCTCGGTCTAACCAATGACACCTCGCTCGACAGCACGGTCGGACACCTCGACGCAACCTTTTTCTCGCTAGTTTTGCCTATTGTCCTAGTGGCTCTGACCCTTCCTCTAGCGGCAGCGTCGATTGCCGGAATGGCAGAGCGCAACGAACTCGAGTTCTTGGGTGGCCAAGCTCTCGATCACAGCCAGCTCGTGGTCGAACGATTCCTTGCCGTCATGTTGGCCGCTGTC
>JAADHX010000465.1 GCA_013151655.1 Actinomycetota bacterium | reverse complement strand
GGGTCCGGGCCGAATCGGGATAATCGAGTTGCCACCTGGTGATATGGGGAACCTTCGCCGAATCGTAAAACGCATCAACATTTTCCATGAGAGGCTCGCGGCCGTGCAGCTGTCGCAGCACGAACCACTCTGCGAACCAGGCAGCATGAGCGATCTCCCAGATCGCCGGGTTGACGATCTCGAGATAGTCACAGATCCAGCGTTCGTCGTGCTGGCCGAAGTCGTCGACCGGAGCCAACAGCGACTCAGTGGCGTCGATCATCCAGTCGGCGAGCCGATCGGGCGGTACCCATTCCCGTAGTTGCATACGGCGATCCTACGTACGAACCGCCTGACTTTCGTCGATGTGCAGTCGAGGCCATCGCCGCCCGCGTCGAATCGTCCCACCCCGTCGATAGTCTGACTTCTATGCCGGATCAGAACCCCACCCGTCTCACCCAATTCAGCCACGGCGCTGGTTGAGGCTGCAAACTCGCGCCTGGCGCGTTGGCCCACGTGGTGGGTCACCTCGACAACACACAACACCCAGATCTCCTAGTCGGAACCGAAACCGGCGACGATGCTGCCGTGTGGCGTATCGCCGATGATCGCGCCCTTATCTCAACGGCCGATTTCATCACCCCCGTGGTCGACGACGCCAGGACATGGGGCCGCGTAGCCGCCGCCAACAGCGTGTCCGACGTTTACGCCATGGGCGGAAAACCTCTGTTCGCCCTCAACCTTGTTGGTTGGAACAGCGACGAGCTACCGGTCGAACTCCTTGGCGAGGTTCTCGCTGGTGGTGCCGACATTGCCAAGGCCGGCGGTTTCATTATCGCTGGCGGACACACCATCGACGACCCAGAACCCAAGTACGGCATGTCAGTAACCGGCGAGGTGAACCCGCAGTTCATGCTCACCAATGCCGGTCTCAAGCCAGGCCAAGCGCTTGTTCTTACCAAGCCACTCGGAATAGGCATCATCACCACCGCAATGAAGGCCGAGAGAGCCAGCGACGACACCACCGCCGCCGCGGTCGAATCGATGACTCGACTGAACGACGTTGCAGCCGAAGTTGCAGTTAAGGGAGGCGCAACTGGTGCCACCGACGTGACCGGGTTTGGCCTATTAGGTCACCTGGGGCGGATGGCTATCGAATCAGGCGTCGATGTCAGCATCGACGTCGAGGCCACTCCGTTTTTGGTTGGTGCTAAGCAGTTGGCGGCCGATGGCCTCATTCCCGGCGGAACGCACCGCAACCTGGCTTGGGTTCGCAAACAACTGCAACCAGGCGATCACGACGAGACAACCCAGCTGATGTTTGCCGACGCGCAGACGTCTGGCGGGCTCGTGTTCGGCGTCGACCCCTCCAAGACCGAAGAGGCGTTAGCCAGATTGGCCGAGACGGGTCATACCGCGGCGATAATCGGGTTCACGACCGAAGGTTCGGGAACCATCACTCTCACATGATCGTCGACGACGAACGGCCAGACATGTCGCTCGATCTCGACTTCGACTGCCCACGCTGCAAAGGGCCGGCTTCGGAATCGTTTTACGGGCCATGTTCGTCATGTCGTCGCGAGCTTTCCTTGTTAGGTGGCGACAAACGCGACGTTCGGGCCGCCGAGTACGAACCGAAAATGAACGTAACACCAAACCAGGTTGCCACTAAGGAGTAGGTCTTGTTTTCGATCGACGATCTGGTTGCGGCGTGTCTTTCTCAACCAGAGGCCGAACTAACCCGGCCCTTTGGCGACGACGTCATGGTGTTCAAGGTGGCAACCAAGATGTTCGCATTGGTTCCTGACAACACCGCGCCTCCTTCAGTTTCGTTAAAGGGCGACCCTCTCGACAATGAGGCGCTGCGGCAACGTTACGAGGCTGCAACGGGCGGATATCACCTCAACAAGAAACACTGGAACACCATCGTCAGCGATGGCGAAGTGCCCGATCAAGAACTCAAGAACCTCATCGAAGACAGCTATGACCTAGTAGTCGCTGGCCTCCCCAAGACAAAACGGCTACTTCTTCAGGGCCAAGTTAGAGCTGTCGACACGCCGCCGAGTTAAGAAGCTGAGCCACGACACCAGACACCCGTTTGGCGGTGGGTATATCGAGGAACTCGTTTGGACCGTGAGCATTCGACTGGGGCCCGAGAACGCCAGTGATAACGAACTGTGCCTCTGGGAACTGCTCGCCGAGCATGCCCATAAATGGAATCGAGCCACCCTCACCCTGGTAGTTGGCACCCAAACCAAAATGGGCACTTGACGCCGCGTCCAACGCATCGGCCAGCCACGGCTGAAGGTCTGGCGCCGCCCATCCGGGGCCAAGCTCGGCACCGGAGAACGTGACCGACGCACCATAGGGCGGGTCGTGGGTTAGCGCCGCGACAAGCGCCTTCATCGCAACTTCGGGATCGACCGTGGGGGGCAGCCTGACCGACAACTTCGCCGAGGTGTTTGGTCGCAGGACATTGCCGGCGTCGCCTGGGGCTGGCGCGCCATCAAGTCCGGTAATCGACAACGACGGGCGCCAAGTTCGGTTGAGGGCCTGCTGAATCGGATCGGACACGACGGGGCGGGTCTGTTCATAGAACCACCCGGGATCGGTGAGGTTCCCGCCGGTCGCTGCAATCGCAGCACCGGCCTGGTCGACGCGGTCGGCGGGGATGTCGGCGTGAAGTTCGGGCAGCAGCACCTCGCCAGTCGCTGAATCCTCGATGCGATCGAGCAGGTTGCGAAGGATCCGAAAACTTGATGGCACTACACCAGACACGGACCCGCTGTGGAGTCCAACGTTCGCAACTCGAACATCGAGCGTTCCGGCAACAAGGCCGCGAAGTGAGGTGGTGACCCACAACGAGTCGTAGTCGGCTGCACCGGAGTCGAGGCAGATGACCATCTCGACATCGCCAATACGATCCTTCAAATGGTCGACATAGGCTGGAAGGTCTGGGCTCCCGGATTCTTCGCTGGCTTCGATCAGAACTACGAGACGCCCGTGCTCACCGCCGGCCGCAACCACCGCCTCGATGGCTGTTAGTGAGGCAAAGAGCGCATAGCCGTCGTCGGCTCCGCCGCGGCCATAAAGCCGCTCGCCGACCATGACCGGAGTCCAAGGGCCTTTGTCGGCATCCCATCCCGACATTTCGGGCTGCTTATCGAGATGGCCATACAGCAGCGTCGACCTGCCGGTGTTGTCACCAGCGGCGGTAGCGGGAACTTCGCACAGAATCACAGGAGTGCGATCGTCGAGCCTGACGACCTCAACCTTGAGGCCCGGAATTGAACGCTTGCTGGCCCACGTGACAAAAAGCTCGACCGCCTGATCCATAAACCCGTGCTGAGCCCAATCAGGGTCGAAGGCAGGGCTCTTGTTGGGAATCGTGATGTACTCCTGCAGCACACCGACCACGTCGGTCCATTGATCGTCGATGTAGTCGTCGACAATGTCGCGGTCGAGCAGGGATTCAGCGGCTGACGGTTCCGAAGTTGGCACGCCGACGATCCTATGGAACCGGGTCGAAAAATAGAGAATCCCGAGCCACTTCGTGCGCTATTGCACACGCCACGAGAGGACAACTCGTGGAGCTCGGGATCCGGGTGTCCGGGTTGGAGTCGCCACCTAGACCAAAATAGCTGGCCAGAGGAACCCCATATTGCGGCGGGTGCCTCAGCGCCCGGCCACCTCCAAAGTCCTACAGTCATGTTTCATGTGGTGGACCACCTCCTTTCTTTGGTGGCACCAGACTGCCACAAGATGTCAGTCTTCAACCAGCCAATTCGAAAATCGGCGGGTGAAGATGGCCGGCAACCCGCCGGTGTGCACAAAGACCACCGGGCGATCAGCGAGGTCGCCGCTGGCGGCCATCTGGATGAGACCGGCAAACGCTTTGCCGGAGTAGACAGGGTCAAGAACAATGCCGGCGGTGCGAGCGACCAAGCTGATTGCGCTACGGGCGGCATCGGTCGGAGCTCCGTACCTCTCACCGACCTGACCATCGAGAACCTGAACAAGTCCGGTGGGTTTCGGCCGGCCGGCTAGTTCGGCGGTCTCGATGGCGAGGTCCGTGACCTTATTGGCGATGTCTCGAACCGCCCCAACATCGACGGCCATAACCCGCCCATGGTCTCCGAAGCCGGCCACGAGCCCTGCGTGCGTGCCGCCTGACCCCTCGGCATGCACGATCAGCGCATCTGTGGGAACTTCGTTCGATAGTTCATCGGCAGCCTGAACGTATCCCAGGGCCCCAATCGCATTCGAGCCGCCAAGGGGAATGGCATATGCCCCTTCCCGCTCGGCTGCGACCTGCTCGATGGCGACCTCTAAGTCGTCGCTGTAGTCGTCGCCGGTGAACACCAACTCTGCACCGAACAGGACGTCGAGCAGCGTGTTGCCCTCGACCACCGACGCGGACTGACCGCCGAGCACCGCAACACAGTCAAGCCCACTAACAGCCGCAGCAGCAGCGGTCATACGGACATGGTTGCTCTGCACCGCCCCTCCGGTGACGAGGGTGGTGGCGCCTCGCTCCACGGCATCGGCGACCAGATAGTCGAGCTTTCTGGCCTTGTTGCCACCCACGCCAAGCTTCGTCAGGTCATCGCGCTTGATCTGAAGCTGCCCACGGCGAAGTCCGATCGCCTCAGCCAAGGCGTCACAACGCTCGATCGGAGTCGGCGCACCTGACAGCAAGACAAGATTCGGAAACATGACGACAAACTAACCCGCGGCGCGGCTCGTCGACAGCATCGAAGATCCGCGAAATTGATGCCAACGGGAGCTTTCGCACGCAAGCTCGTGGCCGACATCGAAGGTCAGGAACACAAAGCTCTTCTGTACGGGGTTAGGGCCATGACTAGTCAATGCCTGCAACAGGCAGCCAACTGATGGGACGCTGTTACGACTTTGGCGTGTCGATAGACGCATCGTCTGAACGCGCCATGATTGTTGCTCCTGAGGGTGGTCAGTGCATCTGCCCAAGTAGTGGTGCTACGTGTTCGGGAAGGTTCTCGGGATGCACCGATATTCTTAGCCAACCTGGCCGAGTGCCTGCCAACGCGCCCGGTTGGTCACTCGACCAAACGCCGGTTGCTGTCAGTGCGGTGCAACCACTGGCACACGCATCGACGCTGGCGACGACCCCACCGGCATCAGTGCCTCCGGTTCAACTTCCGGTTGGCCCAGAAATCGTTCTGCCAGAGCCGGTCTTGCCCCAGCCCTCGTCTGCGTTGCCGGAATCGACGGTCACACCGACTGTGCAGATCCCCATCCCTGAGGCTCAACAAGACCCCGCCAAGACCGTGCAGAACCGCGTCGAGACGGAACAGAACGCCCAAACAGTGGCTGCTCTTCACACCACGATCGAAGAACTTCGGGCCGAGCTAGTCGAGTCAAGGCAACATCACAACAACGAGATTGCATCGGTAGTCGACCTCGACGAGGCAATCTCACTGCTACGTCAAACCATTGTGAGTAGCCACCTCACCTCAACCCAGAACGTCGACGGGCTTCGCTCCGACGTGGGCGCCGTCGGGCGCGAGGTGTTGGCTCTTGAATCGATCCCCGAGCAAATTGCGAACCTCGAAAAGGTGGTCAGCGATGGCCACCGGAGACCTTCGCCGGTCAGGCCAGAACTTGAGCTCGTTGGCGATCGTCTCGGACGAATGCACACCTCGTTGGAGCAACTAGCCAGGGGTATCGTCGAAGTACGCAACGACGGTAACGCGACGGCAACAACGTCAGACATGGCGAATCTGCACTCTATGGTCGACACGACCAACGAAATGCTTACCGCCTTTCGCGGCGAGATGGTCAAACTCGCAGAGCAGCAGTCGAGCGAGACTCACGATCTGCGCAAACAAGTAACCGATCTACGCACGCAACTAACAGCTCAGCGCAACTCAGACTCCATCGGAACGACGATCAGCGCCGAGCTAGAAGAGCTGCGACGCGAAATGAGTCGGCTGCGCCCAGAAGGCGCCGACATCGTCACCGCGACCGAGTTGGCCGAGACCATCAACACCCTGCGTGATGCGGGCGCCGAGCAGATCTCGGCAGCTCATCTGATCCACACGTTCCAACTTGAGATGCGCGGTCTTCGAGCCGAGCTGGCCACAGCCGCCAGATCGACGACAGGCCCCGCTCCGGCGAGCCAACCTGGCCGCGTTAACGCCTGAGGGTAACAATGGCCCTGCCGACGTACGATCAGCGAACCACCTGGCCCATCTGGACGCGATTCGCCTTGACCCAAGGTGATCTCAACGCCGCCGCAGCGAGCCTTGGCGCAGAGCGCCGGTTCGAGCGGTGGAAAAGCTCGCTTCGCCACCGGCTACTCACCGGAACCGCCTTTCCGCCTCTGGATCTACCAAAACGGTGGGACGAGGCGAACGTGGTCGAACTTTTGACCGCGGCCGGCCAGGATTTAGCGCTGCTTGATGCCGGCGCGTACAACTCGCCCGCGTCCTGGGCGGCCAGCAGGCTCAACTTGACCTCAGTAGACGGCATCGACCTGAACCCCAGGTTGACGATGTCGCCCCGAGCGAACCACATTCGCTATTCATGTCAGAACATGATGGCCACGGCCTTCAGCGATGAGGCCTTCGACGTCGTTGTCTCGGGCTCGACCGTCGAACACGGTGTCGACTGGGACCAATGGCTCGCCGAATGCCGACGGATTCTCAAACCAGGCGGCCTTCTTTACGTGTCGACCGATGTTGTCGCGGAGTCGACCAACACCTCGGATCTGACTGCGTTCGGCCTGCCGTGGACGCCATTGCGTCCGTCAGACATCGAGGCAATGCCCGCACGGTTCGAACGCGCCGGATTTGTCGCCAGCGCGGCTCGTCGTCCCGAACTACCAGACAACCTACCCGTCCAGTTCCTCGGCCATCGGATCGGCTTCGTCGGCTTCGCCGTCGTGGCCGGGTAAGGGTCG
>JAADHX010000318.1 GCA_013151655.1 Actinomycetota bacterium | reverse complement strand
GCCATGGCCGACGAGTCCACCGATCGGATCAGGTTCGGGTCGGTGAAGATCGTCCTCGACGGGTCGATTCAAGGATTCACCGCCAGGCTCAACTGGCCCGGATATATCGGCGGCCACGAAAACGGAATCTGGCTTTACACCCCAGAGGCATTCCGCGACGTGTTGCTGGCTTGCCACCGCGTCGGTGTGCTCGTTCATGTGCATTGCAACGGCGACGAAGCCGTCGACTTGTTCATTGAGGTAATGGCAGAAGCCGAGCGAACGCACCCCCAGCGCGACCACCGCTACACCGTCCAACACTGCCAGTTGACAACACCTTCGCAATATCGGCAGATGGCAGCGCTTGGGCTCAACGCCAACATCTTCTCGAATCACATCTACTACTGGGGTGACCAGCACCACGACCTCACCGTCGGTCCAGAGCGGGCCAAACGGATGGACGCGTGTGCCACCGCCCAACGCGAGGGAGTTCGGTTTTCCATCCACTCCGACGCTTCGATCACTCCGCTAGGCCATCTCCACACGATGTGGTGTGCGGTGAACCGAATGACCGCGACCGGACGCGTTCTTGGTCCCGAGGAACGTATCGATGTCGACTCCGCACTTCGCGCCGTGACCATCGACGCTGCCCACCAGCTGCGCATGGACCACGAGATCGGGTCGCTACATGCCGGGAAATTTGCCGACATGGTCGCCCTCGAAGCCGACCCTCGCGATGTCGATCCGATTCACATCTTGGATATTGGTGTGGTCGGTACTGTCGTGGGTGGCGTGGTCCACTTGAACCAGTGATGCGACTCGAACTCTATCGATGACACAACTATGGGGCGGCCAACGGGTCCCAGTGACGTTTCTGTCCGGCTACCTCGGCGCAGGAAAGACCAGCCTTCTGAACCACCTGTTGGCCACAGCCGATCGTCGGTTAGCGGTGATGGTCAACGATGTTGGCGACATTGCCGTTGATGCCGCTCTACTGGCGCGCCGAACCGATGGTGTTATTGAACTTACGAACGGGTGTGTTTGTTGCAGCTTGACCGACGGGTTCATTTCAGCCCTCGACGAGATCCGGTCTCGGCCTCGGCCCGACCACGTGGTCATCGAACTCAGCGGTGTGGCCGACCCGGCCCGAGTAACTGCATGGGCGTCGACGGCCGGCTTTCGTTTAGACGGAGTAGTTACTCTCGCCGATGTCGATCAACTCCACGACCGCTGGTCTCAACCTCGAACCCAAGACACCGTCGAACGACAGCTGAGGGTGGCCGACCTATTGGTTCGGACCAAACTCGACCTCGCCAGCGCCGATTCGATGGCCGCTGCGAATAGGCTTCTAGCCACCTTTGGCGACGGAGCTGCTGTCGTCGATGCGGTCGATGGGGCTCTTGACGCGAACGTTGTGCTGGGAGTTCACGGCTCCGAGCGGACCATCGACGTGGCCGACGACACGCCCGCTGTTCACGTGGTCTCGACCTTGCACCCACACCTAGCCGACCGAGCCTCGTTGGCCCTGTGGATCGAAGATCTTCCGCCAACCGTCGTTAGAGCCAAGGGCGTTGTGGCCTGCACCGATGGCACACGCTGGCGCCTCGACGTAGTGGGCCGCCGCCACCGAGTCGTCGCCGAGAGCTCCAACCCCAGCGCGCAAATCGGTGTGGTCACTATCGCTGTCCCGACCTGACAACGACAACAATCGAACCTGTGTCTAGAAACGCTGCCAGGACGGCGTTTCTAGACACAGGTTGCGGTGTTTACCTGTCCTGGAGCGGTCAACTGAAGGACTGGGCCAAGAATTGACGGGTGGTTTCGTCGAGCGGGTGAAACGTTTCGATGGCCAACTCCGACGGCAACACGTCGAGTGGCGCGCCGAACGTCGTGATGGTGGAGATGAATGCCAGCTCGGCTCCGTCGACGACAAGATCGACTGGCATCACCAGATCCGTAGTCGGTTCGTCGACGACGGCGGCCGCATCGACCTGACACGGGAACTCTTCAATCGCGGCCAAGAGGTCCTTCAGGCCACTATCGCCGGTCTGCTCCACTTGCCGGCGGAGTCTGGACGTTAGATCACGAGCGATACGTTCTTGGCGTGTCGAATGAACCCGTCTGGGTGCAATGTTAGGAGCATTGCGTTGGGGCTTGTCATGAGCAGGTCAGGGCTCACTAGATCGGCGAAGAACGCCCCGGCGGTATTCATCGCGAGCAGGTTCCAACGACCATCAACTACCAGCGCCGGGTGCGGGTCATGGGCTGCGATTAACTGCTCGATGACAGCTCGAACCGAAGCAAAGGCGTCGGATTGATAGTTAACGTGCTGGAATGCCGGTGCATAACCGGCGGCTAACAGCAGCGAATTGCGGGCTCGTAGCGGAACATCGAGTTCCTCGGCTAGGTGCATGACCATCTCTCGGCTCGGCCGGGCTCGCCCGGTTTCAACGCAGCTGAGATGCCTCGTCGAGACCGCGGCGCGACTAGCTAGGTCGAGTTGGCTGAGCCGGCGTCGTGATCGCCACGAACGAAGCATGTTTCCTACATCTCCAGACATGACGTCGGAGACTACGAGACCAAACGACATTGTCGCCATGACCCAGGAGGTCATGGATCCCAAGCGTCGGGTTTCCGAAGATGAGGGCAACACAAACTCAAGGGAGAACGATGACCGCCACCGCATCTGTTTCGTCGGAACTAACCAGCCAGTCCGCTACACCCGAGCGCCGTCTGCGTTTGATTCTCAAGCTGAACGCTGCTTCGTCTGCGATCTCAGCCATCGTAGGAATCGGTGCTGCTAGCTACTTCGCCGACCTACTTGAAGTTCACGTTGGTGTTGTTGTAGGCGTCTCGATCGGCCTCTTGATCTTTGCGGGTCGGGTGGCTGCTGTGGCAAGCCGCGCTCAGCGGCGTCTGGCCCAACAGAGCCGACTAATCGCTGTCGGCGACATCGTTTGGGTCGTCGGAACCGTTGTTGTGATCTTCACCGACCTGGTCAGCAATAGTGGCAAGGTGCTCCTTGGTCTAGTCGCCGTCGGCGTACTCGACTTCGCCCTAGCCCAGCTGTGGTTCGCTCGCCGTCTCGCCGCCGCGACCTTCGGTCGCTAACCGGGGATTCGCCCTCAGTACCTTCGAGCGAATCCCCGAAACCCGCTCCTGTCAGCGGGGAACGGCTGCGGGCGAACAGATGCCGCTGACAGGAGAGGGTTCAAACCGCTGGAGCCGAGCGGGGCTGCGATCCGAAGGTTGCGGCTGTGTGGCCTTCGAGTTCGAGGAGGGCCCGTTTGGCATCGAGGCCGCCTGCGAATCCGGTGAGAGCCCCGCTCGCGCCCACGACGCGGTGGCACGGCACGATGATCGAGATCGGGTTTTTGCCAGTAGCGGCTCCGACGGCCCGACTTGCCTTTGGGCTACCTAACGACGCTGCGACCTCGCCATAGGTCTTGGTGGTGCCAAAGTCGATGTCGTACAGCTTGGCCCAAACGGCCTGCTGAAAGTCGGTGCCTACAGGATCCAACGGAACGTCGAACGTCGAGAGTGTGCCGGCAAAGTACTTATCGAGCTGATCGGTGACAACAGCGATCACTCGGTCATGGCTCGATGATCGGTTGCCGGTGGCGGCGAGAACGACCCGACCCTCGCGCTCCGTTGGCCAGAGCACGGCGGCAAGGCCGGTCTCACTGACGATGATGGTGAGCGAACCGACAGGGCTGTCGAAGTTGATTTCGGCGAGTGGTGTGGAATGAGTGCGGGTCATTGGAGTCCTCGGAGGAAGTCTGACAGATCAGGTTGTTGTCATCATCAACGATGTTCGTTGGCCAACTTGCGACACATTCGGACATACTCCTAGCCGTGTCCGAATATGTCGCATTGCTCAGCTGCAACGACGCCAGGATGATGTCATGGTCAACGTAACCGCAGTCAGAACCACAGGCATCTATTGCCATTCCGGATGTTCGGCGCGACCGAATCCTGAGAACACCGACATGTATGGTTCCCAAGTGGCAGCCGAAGTTGACGGTTTTAGGCCGTGCCTTCGTTGTCGACCAGATCTCCAACCAGGATCAGAACTCGATGCAACCTCACCAGCCCCATTGCGTCGGGCCCTCGAACTTGTAGGCGAAGGCATGCTCGATTCGGCCACCGAAACCGAGCTAGCGGCGGCCGTTGGGTACAGCCAGCGTCATCTCCGTCGGCTTTTCGTTGATCACCTTGGTGCGACCCCCGATGCTGTTGCGCGCTCGCGCCGGGCTCATTTTGCTCGCCGGCTTCTCGACGAAACCGACCTGGCCGTCACTCAAATCGCCTTCGCTGCGGGTTTCAATTCGGTCAGGCAGATGAACCGAGTGGTGCGGCAGGTGTTCGCTTTCGCGCCGAGGGATCTTCGTCGCCGACGTCGTCGAAGCCCGGACTCGATCGATGGCGGCTTGGCTCTCACCCTGCCAGCTCCCAACGTCGACTGGAAATCGTGTTTGCGCTATTTGGCGCCGCGGTCCATCCCTGGGGTTGAGGTTGTTGAACAAGCTCTCTATGCGAGGACCTTTACGCTCTGCGGACACCTCGGTGTCATCGAGATTGCCCAGACTGAGCCCGAGAGTCTCGATGTATTGGTTCATCTTCCCGACTTTGCCGGGCTCATCGATGTTGCACACCGGGTTCGACGCCTCGTCGGCCTCGACCTCCCCTCGGCTGCTGAGGTTGAGGCCCTCGCCAATGATGCAGTACTCGGTCCGCTCGTTCTCGCATCTCCGTCGACAAGGGTTCCCGGAGCATGGGACCGCTTCGAGTCGCTGATCCGCATCGTTGTGGGTCAGCAAGTTAGCGTCGTCGGCGCATCGACAATGGCCGGAAGGCTGGTGGCCTCATGTACCGAACCGGTGACCGGACTCGATCGGCTTGGCCTTGACCGCCGATTCCCGACGCCTACCGAGTTGGCCGAAGCCGATTTGGAGGCCTGCGGATTCACCGGACGTCGGGCCCAAACCATCCGGGACGTCGCCGGTCTTGTGGCATCTGGCGAGATTCGGCTCGATGACGAGCCAGCGTCGCTAGCCGAGGCGCTGCTCGAAGTTCGGGGGATCGGACCGTGGACTACTGAGTTGGTCTCTATGAGAGTGTCGCGATCGGCCGACGCCTTTCCATCCAGCGATCTCGGACTTCGCGATGGCGTAGGCGCGCTGGTTGGCGGGGGCCGTGCTGATGCATCCGACGTTGCGCGGGTGTCGGCGACTTGGGCACCCAATAGATCGTTGGCCGCGGCTCTGGTTTGGTCAGTCCGTAGCGGTTCTGAGCCCGAACCAAAGAAGACTGGCTAGCTGGTCTGCCACAACAGAAGGCGGTGTGTCTGGGTCGTTCGACAACCAGTGTCGGCACGCACCCTCGGCCATAGACACAA
Source organism: Actinomycetota bacterium (assembly GCA_013151655.1). Taxonomy (GTDB): domain Bacteria; phylum Actinomycetota; class Acidimicrobiia; order Acidimicrobiales; family Poriferisodalaceae; genus JAADHX01. Next base: position 3,622 of record JAADHX010000318.1, on the reverse strand, counting down.
TCGAGTGTGCAAAGTACTTCGTGTCGGGTCTGGCCGATGCTTCGACCATATGAGAGATGGCCGTGGCCATTGATCGTTCGACATCGCGGGCCGCGCCAGCAAACTCGTCGGTCGTCTGGGCGCCGCTCCCGAACAGTAATCTGAACTCTGTGCGGTGGCCGCGAACAAAGGTGAAGTACGCGGTAAGACCAGCTCGTACCTGATCGTGGCCGCCAGTGGCCTGTCTCACTGCTTTAGTGACCTCCGTGGCGAGATCACGGCTTACGTCGCCTAGGAGCTCGCGATAGAGATCGCCTTTGGACGGAAAGTGTTGGTACAGAACAGGCTTCGTAACGCCTGCGGCATCGGCGACATCGTTCATCGTGGTGCCGTGGTAGCCGTCTCGCGAGAAGCTGGTCAGAGCGACGTCGAGAAGTTGGCGCCGTCGTTCGGCGGCCTGCATTCTGGCCATGACGTTAGTGACCGTCCGGAAGGCCGAGGTCGTGTCGTTCGGCTGCGTGGATGCCGTACCCAAACACGATCGCAGGCGCCAGAACCAGCGAGCCGACAACAAGACAGAACGTGATGGTGCTCGTTATGAAAGTGGTGAAGTTGGTGACGAACCCAACTACGAAGAGGACAATTGCCGCGGCAAACATCCCGTAGCCAGCACGTTTGCCCACGGAAACAAGGCGTCTGATCGTGGCTCGCTTGACCATGATTGGGTCGTCGTCGGCTAGGGCAGGCAATGGCCGGTTCGAGGCTGTGTCGTCGGTAGTCATGGGCAAATGGTTGCGCTCGTGTAGAAGATCACCGTGGACTGGGCTGGCAACGGTAGCGAGATCCGCACGCAGTTTGGCCAATCAGACGTCCCAGCTGGCCGATCCCTCGACAACGGTAGGCAGCGGCCGTGTGACCGAAGCGTGCTGCGTGCCAGTCTGAACGAACGACGGTACATCGTCGTCTGGTAGCTGAAGTGGTTGATCGCGGAGATCGAGAACCGGTTGGGTCGCTACCATCGAATCCGCTGGTCGTCCCGGCGGTCGAACCAACCTGACGCCAACGTTCATCAACCCCAAGATGACTATGAGGTCACCAAAGGTGAACACTTCATCGAGGACTCCGATTGGGATTCTCGCGTCGAGCGGTGTCAGAAGATCTCCTGGTTCCTCGAAGCGCCTTCCGGCCCCGAGCTCGACGAACTCGACGGTCTGTTCCGTAGCTATACCGGCATCGATGACAGCCTGTTCGCGTACTGGCATATCGCCGTTGAGTAGCACCGGTGCCAGGTTGGCGATGATGCCTACGCCAACTACCGCCATACCGACCACGTTGAGGTTGGCGAACACCACAACGGCGAATAACAAAAGGCTGATCGGCAACAGCAAACGTTCGAGCGGAGGGTCGGCATCAAGCGAGATGACAATGGCCAAGGTGATAGCTGGAAGCGCTACAGGCCACAGTTTGAGTTCGAGCTCGCGAAGCGACCCGAAGTCGCCGCCCGAGATGAGACCTATCAACAAGCCGATTGGAAGTGCTGCTACAACGATCCACACGGCTGTGCACGCTAGTTCACCTGGCGAGGTGAGTGAGGCGATGCACTCGAATCGGTCGTCACAACTGGCTGGAGCGCCGTTCGAACCCAGCTCCTAGACGTTCAAGACAACAACTCGCGAGAACGCTTCAAAGAAGTAGAACAAGGAGATCAGAAAGATCGGCGTACCGACAAGGTACGACTGCCACGCGGTCCAGCGGTTGGAGGCGAGCCACACCCCAATCCCAACGAACGCTGTCAGGAACGCCATAAAGACGGCTGGCAAGGCGGCGCGAGCGTCAACACCGACGCCTCCGAACAAATTTTCGGCTTCGGTGCTTGGTGGCGCGGCGGCGGCTGGAGCCGGCGGTTCGACCGTGGTTGGGGTCGGGGCTTCGACTGCGACCCCTACCGGGGCGGTGGCAGTGACAGGAGGATCGACCCCAAAAGTGGGGTCGTCTGAATTGCTCGCGACCGCCCCGTTTACCGCGACGGTATCGAGCGTTATTTGTTCTTCGGGAAGCCGAGCAATCTCGTCACCGGAGTCGAGCACCTGGGTCGGATCTGCGGCAACAGGGTCACCGAGCAGCTCGGCCACAATTATGAGGCGCTGGCGGGCACTGTAGATCGGGTGACAGGTCGTGAGCGTCAGTCTGTTGTCCTCGGTGGCGTCGAGGACGTATACGTCCTTCGGCTCGACGATGAGTTTCTCGGCCACGCGATAGACGAACGATCCCTGCACCGTTGTCACGTAGATCAGGTCGTTCTCTTCGAGTTCATCAAGGCGATTGAACGGTGCACCGTAGGTCGTGCGGTGCCCGGCAATTGCAGAGTTGCCTTGCTGACCTGGAAGTGGCGTTCCCGGATAGTGACCTGGACCCTTCCTGAGCGACTCCGTCGCGACACCTTCAACGACCGTCTTGGTGAGACCAATCCGTGGAATTCGAATCTGGGCAATACCGTCGCCCTCTTCTGGTGGTGGTGGTGGCGGGCCAGCTTCGCGATTTAGCACTTCGTCTGGAAGGTTCGATAGATCAACTACCTGAGTGGTTCCGAGGTCGCCGCTCCGAATTCGTGCTGCGCTTGCTTCGGTCGAACGATCGACCACAGCGGCAGTCTGTACCGAAGCAGAAGTGAGGCTCTCGGGCAGGATGACCTCTTCGAGGCTCACGTCGGCTGCTTGGTCGCCACGTTGTTCGACGAGGGCGGCATTGAAGTCTTCTTTGAGATCCTGCTGAGCCTGGATCTCTTGCAGGGCGGTCCCGTAGAGCTGGTACAACACAAACAGCAAGATGAGCGTGCCCGCGCCAATAAGAGTGCGTCCGGCGTTGCCGATGATTCGACTCCAGTTCACTGGTCTATGCACTCCTGTACTCGGTTGTAGCTCTTAGCAAGAACGTAGGCGTTGGCTGCTTCGCGAAGGGCGCGGGCCCAAGGCAACGCGCGCAACTAGCGAACTTGGTTGCTCGCGAGAACGGCGTCGACTGTTGCTGTTTGTAGTTAACACGGGTGTTGTCGACCGCAATTCCAACGACCCAACTAGTGTGTCTGCGATGTCGCCGGCGATTGTCCTGCACGAAGCTGTCGTGCTTCTCGGGCGTTTTCCTGCTCTAGCGGGGGCGACTGCTTCGATCGATGCTGGTGAAGTGGTGCTGCTCCAGGGTCCCAACGGTGTGGGCAAGACGACCTTCTTGCGCACCTGCGCTGGTTTGTTGACAGTTACCGCCGGGCGAGTAGAGGTGTTGGGGCACGATTTAACGGTCGCACGTCGATCGATTCGCAAACACGTCGGCCTGCTGGGACATCAAACACACCTCTACGATGACTTGACGGTGCAGGACAATCTCGAATTTTGGGCTGCAACCGCTGGAGTTGGGCGCGATGAGGCTGTGTCGGCCGCTAAACGGGTAGGGCTCGAAAGGCGCCTTCTGAGCATCGAGGTCGAACGGTTGTCGGCTGGTCAACGTCGACGCGTTGCACTGGCTACGTTGGTGGCCCGCCGTCCTCGGTTGTGGCTACTCGACGAGCCCCACGCAGGTCTAGATCAAGACGGGCGCGACCTGCTGGACCAACTACTTCGCGAGGCAGCACGAGCTGGCGCCACCGTTG
>JAADHX010000085.1 GCA_013151655.1 Actinomycetota bacterium | reverse complement strand
TTCCCAGCCCGATACGCAGAAACCGCCCACAAGCCCGAACCCAACAAGTCCGAACCGAACAAGTCCGAACCGAACAAGTCCGAACCGAACAAGTCCGACGAGACAACCAGACCAGACAAGTCACCCACACCAGCCGCACTGATCGACCCCGAACTATTCGAGCCGATCGATCTCCCGCCGCGCTGGTAAGCAGCAGAACGGGCGAACCCACAAGGTGAGCCGCGGCTCGGACCAGCGCCCCGACCGGCTAGGCCTGCTAGGCCGAGCCGACTTCGACGGGCTTGTCAGGTCGCTTCACAAATCGGTCGCCGAGTTGCCCGTGAACGGGGCCGTCGTCTGGCCAGGGCCAACCCCCGAACGCGGTGGTTCGGTAGTCGTCGAACGCTTCTTGGATCTCGGCCCTGGTGTTCATCACGAACGGTCCATATCTCTCCACCGGCTCGCCGATCGGACGACCCTGTAGAACCAACATCTCAACCGGACCACCGTCGGCTACTACGTCGAATTCTTCGTCGCAGCGAATCAGCGCGCCGGTGTAGCCCCTGATCTGCTCGCCTCCGACCGACACAGAATCGCCCTCGAATAGATAGACCATGCGCTGAGTATCGCCATGATTGGCCAAAGGCATGGCCCAAGAGGCACCGGCATCGAGCACAACGTGCCACACCGCCACGTCACTCTCGGGCTTGGCAGCCCACGAGTCCGGCGGCGCGTCGGGAAGCACATGGCCATCAACAGCACCGGCAACAAGAGTCACCCGAGTGGCACGGCCCTTCTCGTCGGCGATGTCGATCACCGGGATGTCGTTAGCCCACAACATCGAGAAATGGGGCTCAACCATCTTGTCAGCGGCAGCCAAGTTGATCCAGATCTGAAACAACTCAAGCTGGTTACCGCCGCTTTCGTCGAGCAGCGGGAACATCTCGCTATGAACAATGCCAGAACCGGCTGTCATCCACTGGGCGTCGCCCTCGCCGTAACGGGCCGACGCACCCAACGAATCGGCGTGGTCGACGAGACCCTGCCGCACATAGGTGAGCGTCTCAAAACCCCGATGAGGGTGCTGCGGAAACCCAGGAACGGCCGAGCCGTGGTACATATTCCAGCCATCAACGTCGGCAAAGTCGTTTCCAAGATTACGCCCAGCCAGGCTCGAACTTGGCCCGCCATGACCATCGCCAGCGGGATACGCGTCTCGGTGATGAACACAGAACAGAAACGGATCGATGGTGGCCCATGGCGTGCCTAGAGGTACTAGTTCTTTGATTATCGGCCGGTAGTTCATAGTTTAAGTATCTCTGTTTGACGAGAGATTGCAACCTCGGACCTGTACTGGGCCTGCACAGCGGCCCCATGCCTCTAAATCGGCCTTTGCGTCGGTCGACTGGCTTTGATGAATCTGGAGGCGTTTGTGGCGAAGTCCAAGAGTGCGAAAAACCTGAATAGTCCAGCTACAGAACTAGCCGGAGTTGTTGTTCTGGCCTTTGGTCCAAGGGCGACTACTCGGGGGTTGGTCAAGGCCCACCGCAAGGCCGCGGCCGACCTCAACGTTCCGCTGGCCGAGGTCGCGGCCTTGGGACAATCAGGCCGGGCCCTTTCCGACACATTGGCACCAATGGCCGAGGCACTCGATGCGTTCGGCGACGGTCCGATTCTGTTTGTGCATGACGACGTGGCCGTCGACGCCGCTTCGTTGGCCAGGCTCGTCCAGGCTCACCTCGACGGCGCAACGGTAGCGGTGCCGTCGACCAACGATCGAGGCAGTGGCCACTTCCACGGACCCCTTCCGTCTGCCGGCACGGCCAGAGCGGAACTGCGTCGGCTCGCCAACTCCAGCGAAGTTGTGGTCACGCCCATCACTCAGGCTCGTCCGGGTTGCTTCGTGACCGACACCGAGACGCTGCGCAACCTCCTGACCAAACGAATTCACGACCCTTTCGCAGTGCTGAAAGACCGAGGTATCGGGCTGTACCGAGTCGACGGAGCATTCGCGGCTCACGATGGCGCTTGCGGCGCACAGGTGCGGGCCACTGGACGCGATCTCGACAGGCCACTGCTGGTCGCGTCCATGATCGTGAAGGATGAACAAGACATGTTGCCTGACTGCCTCGAGTCTTTGGAAGGCCTCGTCGATCGAGTCGAAATAGTCGACACAGGCTCTACCGACAACACCATCGCTGTCGCCACGGAGTGGGGCGCGAACGTCACCGAGATCGAGTGGCGCGACGACTTTTCGTGGGCTCGAAACCAGGCCGCCGAACTGTGTCGAGATGCCGTCTTCACACTATGGATCGATGCCGACGAGAGAGTGGCCAAGACCGACGCGAACCTCGTCAGGGACGTACTCGGTGCCTACCGCGACGAGTTCGACGCGTTGGACATCAACTTGTCCAACCGCAACAACGGGATCGACGCTGAACCGACAAGTGTCTTCAGGGCCAGGCGTTTGGTCAGATCGCACCTGTTGGCGTTCTCGGGCCGAATTCACGAGGCACCCATTCGCTTTGAGGCACCTGGCGATCCCCTCAACAGCACGCTGTTCGACCTGATCAGCATCGACCACCTCGGTTATGCCGACGAGGTCGTCAAAAGCCGCGGTAAGTCGCAAAGAAACCTCAAACTCGCCAGGAAACAACACCTTGACGACCGGTCGGTTAAGGCCTCGGTCGACTTGGCCAGGTCGCTGATGTTGGCCGACGACTCGTCAGATGAAGCGATCGAGTTGTTACGCCAAGCGGTTGTGGCCGCCGAGGACACCCGGCCTGAGTGGCTGGCTTATCTGCTCGGAAGTCTCGCCGGAATACTCATGAACGCGGGCGAGACCGAAGAAGCGGCCGAGCTCGCAGGTCGCGGCTATGGCATCTTGCCAACCGATGGCCTCGTCGCGGCTGTGTTCTCCTCGACGATGGTCTCTCTCGGCCGTAGCGCTGAACTACTCGCGGCGGTTGACAAAGCACCTAGTACCGATCTGCCCGATCCGGTCTACAACTCGCCCGAACATCACCGCCTAGCCGAGCTTTCAATAGCGGTGGCCAGAGCCCACTGTGGTCAATCGGGCTGGGCGACAGTGCTCGAGTGGGCCGATGATGGCCGCTCCTTCGACGAGTCGGTGTGGACGGCCGTTGCCGAAATCGCGTGTCGCGAATTCGACGACATGGACCTATTCGAGGCTCTACTTCAGTTGATGATCGCCAAGAGAGATGTCACTGGCCTACTGCCAGCGGTCGCGAAACTCGCAGACCCGAAGTTCACGGCCCTTCTCGCGGTTGGCGCCATTGAATCCGCCGCGACGTCTGCCAACGAGGTCGCGGTCAGCGCCGACGTGGTATCAACCGGCCTCGCAGCCGCGATGGTGAGCTGCCAATGGGCCCTGTTCGACGAGCTCGCTCCTTCGGCCCACGTGTTGGACACCGATGTACGGAATCACCTGGCCAGACACCTCTCCGAGAGCGGCCAGACTCAGCGGGCCACCCGCATAGAGCAGCCCGAGAGACAACGAGGCCTGGTCGCCAGCTTCGGCGGTTCAAGTGCCTGAAGTCATCCACCAGAACCAGTTGATAACCATCAGATTCGTTGGACGGCCTGGAGCCGATCGCCTCGGAGAGCTTGAGGTAGTCTTCGGCGCTGGTTTTCAGATCCACGACCCGTCAACGCCGCTGATGCCCGACAGCGTCGTGGTTACCGTCAGTGCCGACACCATCGTCGAATCGGGCTGGATGTCAACGTTGGTCGAACTATGCGGCCCGACCGATAGCACCGTTGGAGTCGGCCTATTGAACTCCGACCGATCGATCCGCCACGCGGGCGGAATCGTTCGACAAGGCGATGCTGCCGGCGACCAACACGTCGAACCGTTTGGCGCGGGTTGCGTAGCCCACGACGATCCCCTTTTCACCACTGACCGGCTCGGAGTTGCACTGTTGGCGCCCTACGCCCAATGGATCACGAGCCCTGGGGCTGGCGCCGCGGCACTGGCCAATCCGCCAACAGGTCACTTTGTTGGAGGACTGTTCGCACGGAGTACCAGCATCGAGCGTGTCGCCAACACTCGCGCCCCTGTGGCCATCAGAGTTGCCGACGCAGCACCGAACGCCATTTTGGTGGAAGGAACCTCTGGCCACGAAGATCGAGACCACGAGCTGCTGGCCGACGTCGCAGCCACCCGCCCCGTCGTGTGGCGTCGGCCGCCATCGGCGCAAACGCGTTCGACAGATCCTCAAGTAAGGAGCCTGGCGACACGCGGAGTCTTCGAATTCGACGTCGACGACTACTCGACCGACGGCCTAGCCGCAGCGTTCGAGGTTGATCAGGTCCTCCACCTCGACGACGAGGTTCTCAATGATGGCAGCCAGGTTCAGCAACTTCTTCGAGCTCGGCCCAATGCCCAATGGGCAGTGCTAGCCAACCGGAGCCGACCAGGGGTCGAGGCTCGATGCGAGGTCGTTCTCGATGCGGCTGACATCTCGCGTTGGGCCAAGGCGGGTTACGAAACCCGAGACCACACGCCCTCAATCCGAGACATTGCTGCGGTCGACACACGGGCAGGTGTCACCTCGGTGGTGATTCCGGTTCACGGCATGTGGCAGTTGACCAAGAATTGCCTCGCCGCTCTCGATCGCAACACGACAGCCAAGCTCGAGATCGTGGTGGTCGACGACGCATCGCTCGATGACACTGCCAACCAGCTAGCCGCCATCGACGACGACCGCCTAGTCGTAGTAACCAACGAAACGAACGTCGGCTTTCCGGCATCAGTCAACAACGGAATTGCTGCGACCACAGGCGAATTCGTTTGCGTCCTCAACAACGACACCGAAGTAACAACCGGCTGGCTCGACGAACTTCAGAGCGCTCTGGCGATCGACCGGGCCCTGATGGTTGGACCAAGGTCGAACGAGGTATCCGGAATACAACGCCAACATGGCGCTCCGCCTCTGACCGAGATTGCCGAAGCCCACGCTTGGGCCACACGAATCGCCGACCGACAACGCGGCGAGACCTGGCGCACCAACCGCCTTGTCGGTTTTTGTCTGCTAGCGAGGCGATCTACGTTCGTCGAGTTTGGAGGGTTCGACGATGGGTTCGGTCAGGGCAACTTCGAGGACGACGAGCTCAGCAATCGCCTCCGCGCCGCTGGCGGCGATCTACGGGTGGCGAACGGCTCGATCGTGCTTCACCACGGCAGCGCCACCTTCGCTTCTCTTGGGACCGACTACCTAACAACCCTGGCCAGCGCCGCTCGCCATCACCGGGCACCGGCGTCTTTGACGGCCAACCAACTCACGTGTCTTGTCCTGTCCAATGGCGACCACGATGCCACCGAAAGCACTGTGTGGTCGTTGCTCGGTCTTGGCCATCACTTCCGAGTAGTAGAACGCCGCGGGGCCGACCTGCTCGCACTCCGACTGGCTCGGGCTCAGCGCCTTGGCGTCGAGATAATCGACGTCGACTGGACAACCGTCGAGGGGGCAGCCAACGCTCTCAGGGGGCTCGACACCAGTGACACCATCATGGTGTTCTCGGCCGGCGAGATTGTCGAAGTGACCGACTGGGGTGCGGCTAGGGCCGAACTTGAACGGCACGTCGGCTCGGCCTGTGGGGTGCTAGTAGACGGCCAGCCTCAGGTGCGCGCCCATCCACCAACGGCCAGGTTCATGGACCGAATCGGAGAACCAACAGATCTCATGCTGACCAACATCCAAGTGAAGACCACGGCTCAGACAGAATCGGCGATCGACGAAACCGAACAGAACGGTCTTGCCACCGTTAACAATCAGCAATCACCAGCACCGAGAGTTGTGCCGACCGTTGCAATGGTGCTGAGCGAGGGCGTTGTCGACGGCCTAGAAATGACGGTTGAGTCGGCCTTGTCGCTAACCGACGCGGTCATCGTTCTGGATCGCTCTGGCGAATTCGCTTCAAGCGACAACGCCTCGGATCCAACAGTTGCCCTCGACTGGTCAGATGAGACCGAACTCGCCAGGTATCTCGACACCGTCGATGCGGAACAAATGCTCATCTTGGCGACGGGTGAGCGCCTAGTGGTCGACTCAGCCGGTTGGGCTGCCGATCTAGTCCTCAAAGGCAGCCGACGCGTTGGCATTCGGGTCGGAGATCACTTCGAGATCCGTGTCACTGCCTGCTCTGCCGAAGCCGTCGGCGATATCGGCTTACAGGTGACCGACGACGACTACACAAGCCGAGGTCTGCGAATAATCCCTCCTGGTCTCCCCCACTCCGAGGTGACCAGCCTGCGTTTCCCTGAGCTCGGCTCACCGGCAGCCATGGCGGCGGCCATGGACGGAGTACCACCGCTGGCCGAAAGGCTGGCCGAGTCGCTTGTCATGGACGAAGACTTGCGGATGCTCGACCAGATCAGGGCCGAACGCCCGATCGATTGGTCTGGACCTGAGGCCGGTGTCGAGGTTGGGGTTGTAGTCGTACACGACCCTCGAGAGACCGCTGAAATCGACCGACTAGATGACACGTTGTCCACCCTCCTCGATCAATCCCACCCTCCACATGAAATTGTTGTTGTGACGCCCCCCGGTGTCGACCTCAACTTCTCGGAGCCCAAGGTGCGCCAAGTCGAACACTTTGGGCTCGACGACGACCGCGACCCTCAATCACGCCAGGCCAACCTTGGGAACCTCGGGGCGTTGGTTGTCGAGGGCGATTGGATAGCCGTGGTCGATGCTGGCGACAAGGCCAGACCAGACCACATAGAGCATCTGCTAGCGGTCGCCTACGCAGACCAATCCGAGTACGTGCACGGACTGGCCGCCGACACTGATGGTTCGTCCGATACTCCAACCGAGATAGTGGTTCGGCGATGCGATGAACGTCAAGGCGCGCTTGGCACTCTCGGCCCACTGCTTTTCGCCAGCGAGTATCGCGCCCTTCAACTCCGACCGACATCGGTATTGCTACCCGAACATCCTGGGGCCAACA
>JAADHX010000086.1 GCA_013151655.1 Actinomycetota bacterium | reverse complement strand
ATCTCACGTGCTCCCAGGCCCCAAGCCCCCAGGTTTCTGGGAACAGGTCCGGAAAGAACCAGCGAAATGCAAACGACCAGATGAACAGCGCAACGAAGGGTAGGACCACCACTACGGTGATCGACACTACGGCGAGCCGCTGCACAGCCGTTGACACCAACCGTTGCTCGTCTCGAGGCGGCGCGGGCTTGGTCATCCGAACGTCTTCCGAGCGAGCCGGCGATACAAGAGCAGGAACAACAACGCCGAAATCGCCAGAACCATGGATGCAGCCATGGCTTGAGGGCGCAAAGTTATGTCGGGGTCGTTGAAGAGGCGGAACGAAAACACAGAGAGCACCGCTGGGTCCGGCACGCCGAGCAGCAGCGGGATCTCATAACTGGAGAACACGAACGCGAACACAATGATTGAGCTCGAGAGCAGCCCTGGCATGATCAAAGGCAAGATCACGTAGCGGAAACGCTGCCACCTCGACGCTCCCAACGACATGGCCAACTCTTCGAACTGCGGCCCAATGCCCTTGAGGATCGCCAACACAACAAGCCCAATGAAGGGCACCTCTTTCCAGAGATACGTCAAGATGATCGAGATGCCCCATGCATCAAACGTCAGCACAGGGAAATCAGCCGGTGTTTGAGTGACCCCCATGGCAACCATCAAACGAGAGATGACCCCGCTCTGAGTGACCAACAGCAATACTCCACTCGCAGCGACCAGGTGCGGAACCGGCAACGGAACCTGGAACACGAACGTTGCGAACCGCTGGCCGCGGAACCGATGTCGCAATACAAGAGCGATCGCAACCGCGATGATCATCGACAAGATTGTAGAAATCAACGCTATCTGGAACGTCAATACCAGCGAAGAGACGAAGCGCCTGTTCTCAAAAATGGCTCGGTAGTGCTCGAAGGTAACGAGGTTGTCGTCACGATAGGGCGACCACCCAAAACTTCGAGCCGCACCCAGAAACATGCCGAACCCGAACAGCGCGGTGAGTACAAACACAGCTGGAGCAAGCATCAGCGGCACCCGTAGCCGCTCTCGATATTGCAGGTAACGCAGCCTCACGAAACTCCCTTCTGTTCAGTGCTTGGCGGCCGGTGGCAATCGTGTCGGTGTGAGGCTCCGACAACGAGAATCAGTGCCGCCAGAAGGTGGTCCGGTGCTTGATGCATCAGCGCCACCTCCTGGCGGAACTTCTCTGTTGATTGTGACTTACTACAGGACGTTGTCCAGCCAGCCTTGTTCCATTGCCTCTACCCAGTCAGCAGAGGGCTCCGGTAGCGCATTCGCGTTCAAGAGGTCCTGCGGCAGGGTGGCAACACCAGCCTCGTATCCAGCAAGCGTGGCCTGGGCCTCATCACTCCAACGACTCGGGTCGGTTGCGGTCAACCATCCCCAGCCGTCCGGATCTGTCATTTTCAGCTGGTATTCCTCGCTCAACATGTAGTTGGCCACGACCAACGCACCGGCAGCATTACTGGCGTTTGAAGGTATGGTGACGTAGTTGTTGTTCGAGACCGAACCGGTGACCGGAATGAAGGTCCGGATGGTGTCTGGATAGACACCGTCGTTGATCTGAGTTGTCGCGTTCGACGGGTTGTACGACATCGAGAAGGCAACTTCCTGGTTCGCCAGAAGGTCCTGCTGAACCGCCGATTCAGTCGGGTAGGTATCGCCGCCACGCCACAGGCTCGGCTCGATGTCGTTCAGGTACTCCCAGACAATCGGGGCGTACTGGTCGAAGACCTCCTGATCGAAGGGGCCTGCAAACGCTTCACTGCCGCCCGCAGCCCAGTAGAAGAGGTGACGAAGGAACACCGAACCGGTGAAGTCGGGCACTGCTGGGTATGTAAACAGCCCTGGATTCTCGTGGATCCACGTTTGTAGACCCTCAAATGAATCGGGCGCAACGTCACCAACCAGCTCAGTGTTGAACTCGAACACGAACTGGGCATGACCCCAGGGTGACTCAGTTCCCTCGACTGGTTGGCCGAAGTCGTTCGCAACCGACGGGTCGTCCCAGTTGACGAACACCGCGTTGGGGAGCGCTTCTGACCAAGCAGCCAACAGCGCATCGGCGTCCTTGAGGGTGCGGAAGTTCTCGCCGTTGATCCAGATCATGTCGACGGATCCGCCGGTGGTTTGGCCAGCCTCGATCTCATTCAGTACGAGGTTCACGGCATCCGCCGTATCGCCGAGTGGAACCCGATTGAGTGTTACCCCAAAGAGTTCACTGACTTGTGCCCCAATGTCGTTGTCAACGTCGGCGTTGATCTTGTCGCTTCCGCCCCATAGGTAGAAGTTCACAGTTTGGCCGTCGGCTTCGGCCAACACAGCATCCCAGTCGGCATACCCGGCAATCAACTCTTCACCCGACGCGGCGGGGGCCTCGGGTTCGTCCGCTGGTTCATCGGCCGGTTCAGAGGCAACGGTGGCCGCCGTCGTTGTACTGTCCTCCCCAGAGGGGCCGGCACTGCTGTCGTCGCTACTGTCGCCGCACGCGGCTGCGAACAGAGCAATAGCCATCAGCACAATTAGTAGTGATCGTTTGGTTTTCCTCATAACGCTCTCCCGTTGTTAGTCGAATTCATTTGTTACGTTGCATGTGGTCGCCGTAGGGAACCTTCGTTACAACCTCAAGGTCGGCCCATGCCGCGACCTCGAGGAGTTCGGAACCCAAAGTGGCCGAAGCCACCGCGTAGTGGTGCTGTTGGCCCCGAACGACAAGGGTGTTGACGAGGTCCTCGACGCTGATCGCCTCGTTGTTCAGCTTGAAGTTTGTGAACCAGCCGCGCGTTCCGTCGAACCCCTTTTCGGGCCGTTCCACTATGTCGGCGGTCAGGATCAGAAGCTCGGATGCGTCTCCGCTGAGATAGCTGATCGTCACCGGTTGCGCGGCAAAGACCATGTCGCCAGCAACACCGTAGGTGTTCTCGCTCTTGCGACCGAGGGTGGTATGCGGGACCCAGGAAACACCATCTTCGTTGGCCCAGGTGCGAGGCGAGACACCGCAGTGCCACATGAGCACGGCCTCCATGTCGGCTGAGAATGCGGTCAGGTCAAGCAATGTCGGCGGGCGCGCAGTGACCTGCAAGCCGTTCATCATCAGCATGCTTACGGTGCCGAGCACATCGCCTTCGCAGCCCACTGGGATGTTGTATTCCGAGCCCATCCAGCCATAGGCCATACATGGCGCAACGTCGTACTCGTCCTGGAACGTCGGCCAGCACTGGACGGCCAGGGCATCAAAGTCCATCTCGGCCACGAGGTTCCGCATTCCCTCGACCAGGGCAGCACCTTGAGTCATCTCGCGGCTGTCGACGAGCACAAGCTTGGCCGCGCTCGAGAGTTCCTGAGAGGTTCGCTTGACATCGGCGGGGTCCGCTGCCCTTGCGCGGTCCATCAGCTGTTTCATGTCGAGAGCCACGACCTCGGTCCCGAAGCGCTGCTTGAGCAGTGCCATGTCGAACTCCATGTTGAAGAAGCCGGGCGACAACCCCCCGATCCATCCGATGCGAGAGGTTCGCATCTTCTTGAGGCCCCGCAGCGCGTTCAGGGTCACCTCGAGGCGGCGGGTCAGCTGCTCGTTGCCTGGTTCTCCGAAGAACCACTTGTACTCGACACCCTCATCTCGCAGGTACCGCCGCACGATCGAGGCAAAGTGGTTCATCGATACAAGCGAATGCAGCTCGACCTGCCCCTCTAGCTGCGGGTCGGGGGTGCCCCACAATCCAAGGCGTTTCGTGACCCTGGTCAGGGGAAGCAGCGTCTCACCACTGGCACAGGTTGCGTTCTGGACGATGAGGAAATCGACATCGCTCTCGATGAACATCTCGGCCGCGGCTTCAGCGTCGTGAGCTTCGTAGATCGGGCTGTCGTAGCTAACGAGCTCGACGTCCATCCTCGCTGCCAATTCGGTGAGGTACTCGCGAGCGCGACCGTACTGGTTGTGTTCTTCCGCGTAGTAGCTGGCGAAGGCAACACCGGCATACCCAATTGTCAATCGATCAGACATCAGTGGTTCTCCTGGCTTCCTCGTTTGCCCATGCCTCAAGAATGAGCGCGATCGAGCTGGCACCTGCATCGGGCTTACCGGTCGAGGTCTGTGTTGCTCGGGCTGCTCTACCGACGCGCGGTACAAGCACCGCTGTGCTGTCTGCGCCCTTGCGTGCCTCATCGGCGGCCGACGCGAGAATCTCGGCGACAGATACGCCGGACTCAGTGAGTTCGCGGGCTCGCGTAGCCGCCGGGGCCAAGGCATCGACCATCGACCGGTCCCCAACGCCGGCGCCACCGCGTTTTACGATCTCGGCTGTACCGCTGCTGAGGACCGCGGAAACTGTCTCGCTGTCGAATCGATCCTCAATTGCCTTGCTTGCCACGACGAAGAACCGGCCGAGTAGCAGACCCGCGGCGCCGGCCATGGATTCCTGAAGCCCGTCGCCCGTTGCTCTGAGGACCTGCGGGGCGGTCATTGTGTGGTCGGCGTCAAGTCGGGCCAGTACGTCTTTGAACCCAGCGACGAGGTTCACTCCATGGTCACCATCACCGACGACCGAATCCAGTGCAGTCAACTCATCGACCCGGTTTCCTACGCCACCGGCACCGGCCCGAATCAGCCGGGCCCAACACAGCCCGGCCTCACTCATTGAAGCCCCGAGTCAAGTCTGGCGAATACGACCAGGATGGGCCGTCGGCCGGCGCGTCGTAGAGCGCCAGAAACTCTGAGTCCACAGCACACAAAGCGAGCACAAAACCGGCCGCTTCCTGGGTAGTGGCGTAACGCCCGAACCAGGTGCGTTCCACTGTGATGGAGCGGCTCTCGAGTTCGAGCCGAGCCGAGCGGGCCACAATGCCGAGCTCCATGCCGGTGAGCGAGCCACTGTTGTTGACGACGAGAGCAAGCCGCTTCGCCTGTCCGACAACGGCATCAGCCAACAACAAGTCGATCATTTGACAGATCAGATCATCAACCGATCCAAGCGGAACAGCATTGGTGCCTTCGCCGTGGACGCCTGATCCAAGCAGCACGTGTCCCTCTGGGATTTCGGCGAGTGTCGCGCCGGACAGAGGATGGGACCCTGATGTCATTGTGGCGCTCAGCGATGCGCAGCGATCGGCCACCCGCAGAGCGAGAGCGTGGCATTCGTCGAGCGTGTGCCCACCTTCGGCATAGGCACCCAGCAGCTTCCAAACGAACAACAGCCCTGCGCCGCCACGTCGTTGCGAACGGTGCTCAAAAGCTGCACCGATGTCCTCGCCCAGAACCGCCACCCTGACTTCGGGCGCGTCGGCTTCGTCTTCGAGCAGTTCGATGGCCAGATCAGCGGCCAATACGTCGCCCTCGTGGTTCGACACGCAGAGCAACACGCCACCGCCACGATCAGCTCCAAGTATTCCCTTCACGACTTCGGCGGCACTTGGGGCAGCAAACACGGGTCCGGCGATGTTGAGGTCCATCAATCCCCGACCCACAAACCCGACCATTGCCGGCTCATGACCTGTGCCGTTGCCGATGACCAGGGCAACACCACCGTCGACTTTCGGACTCGCGCGGATCACATGACCGTCGGAGTTCAGGGCAATTCGGCTGGGATTGGCCATCACCCAGCCCTCGAGCATCTCGACCACGAGGCGGTCGGTGTTGTTGCTGAACTTCGCCGAGCGGTTAGCCATCGCCGGTTACACCATCTGAAACATTGACTGGGCCGCAGAGCAGGTTCCGGATGAGGACGAGAGCCTCACGGGCGTCGTCCTCATGGTCGGCAACCAACGGTCGCCACGTGAATGTGTCGTTTCCGACTTCGGTCCCAGGGTGCGGGAAGGTCTCGAGCCCGATCCACCCCTCATAGGCAATGTCGTCCAGAGCCTGACCGATCGAGGCGAAGTCGATCGAACCCTTGCCGGGCACCGACCGATCGTTGTCGGCGACCTGGAAATGCCCGAGACGGCTGCCTGTCGAACGGATCGAGGCCGCAGCGTCGCGCTCTTCCATGTTCAGATGGAAAGTGTCGAGCTGAAGTGAAACCGCCGCACTACCGATGGCGTCGATCATGGCAGCACCCTGCTCGGCCGTGTTGAGAACGTAAGTCTCGAAACGATTCACAGGTTCAAGGCACAACACCACGCCAAGGCGCTCGGCCACAGGGCCGACCTTGCGCAATGTCTCGACAACTCGTTCCCTGGCGCCGATCGGATCGGCCCCATCGGGGAAGAGCATCCATGGTGAGTAGGTAAGACCCCCGAGAAGCGACGCGCCCATGTCGGCTGTCATCTGTAGACAGTCCGTCAGGTAGGCCACGGCTGCGTCGCGAGTAGACGGACTCTCGCTGGAGGGGTCGGCCTCCGCAGGAACCCCGGTGCTCACCAGGATCTCCAGACCGCACGATTCGGCTTTAGCTCGCATCGCTGCTGGGTCGATGTCTGGCTGGGCGTAGAGCGAAACTTCGATGCCGTCAAACCCGCAGTCGCTGGCGATGCGGAAGACCTCGGCCTGGTCCCTGTTCCAGCGATTGATCCAGTAGTACGCGCTGACGGAAACTTCGCGGGTCATGTCTTGTCGCCTTCACTGTCGGCGGATGGACCAAGAGCCATGAAACTCAAGTGCTGGGCCGGATGGGTCGTCGCAGAGCGGAAACGCGCCTGCACTCGTTGACCGGGAGCAATAGACGTAGCTGGGCTGTGGTCGGAGTCGACCAGTTCGGCCAGGATCGCGGTGTCAACCCCATCGAGTTGAACGAGGCCGAGAACCAGCTTCGGGCCCCCATCGGCGGCATAAGCCGGACGCCGCGACAGTTCACTCTGGGCGACCAGCGTCCCAACATTGCCAACGGCCTCCCATGAGGTCGGCGAGCCATCGACAACACAGTTAGCGCGGGGAGGCACAAATGCTCTCTCGCACGACCGACATCGTGTGCCGACCAGAGACCCAGCGGCGAGCGCCCCATAG
>JAADHX010000216.1 GCA_013151655.1 Actinomycetota bacterium | reverse complement strand
GGTTGCGCATTCGAGTCCGGTTAGTTCCGCGAGGTGTTGCACTCGCAGAGCCGGGTCGTCCTTGTTAAGTCCGTACGCTGTTGTCGTCCCGTAGTCGAGGCTTGAGCTCGCGGCTTTGTCGGTTAGCCAGATGATCAGCGCCGTGGAATCGGTTGCGTCGACGTCGATGTCGGTTAGCGCGACTGGTGGATCGACCACTGGTCCGCCGACGTTGGGCAGATCGTCGACTGGTGGACCGCCGATCGGTGGACCAAGCGGCGGTTGATCGATTGGCGGAAGGTCAATGTCTGGCGGTTCGATGAGCGGTGGCTCTGGCACTGGGGGTTCGCCGACTGGCGGGGGTATCACTGGGAGAGGAGCATTAGGTTCGTCGGCGCACTCGAGTGTCATGGCCTCGATGTTGGGCGTAAACGTCGGGATCGCAGAGCTAGCGCCGGCAACAACGCGCAGGTTGTAAGCCGTTGCGCAGTCGAGGTCTGTAAGCACGATTTCGTGCTCGGTGACCTGACCAGGGCTGTATCTCACCAGTCCGGTTTCGAGGGCGGTGCCGTATGCGATCAGGCTGTCGGACCGGACGTCGGTGGTCCATGAAATCGCCAGGCTGAAACGACCGGCGACCACCTCGACGCCGTCGGTCGATGCCGGTGCACACGGCAGGGTAGCGAAGTTGCCAACCTCTCCGCTGACCACCATTGCCTCGTCGCGAGCATCGGCCACGGGGCTGTACGAATACGTCGTACCGCAGCGAAGGCCGACGAGAACAATGCGCTGGGTGAGTCCGGCAATCGCGCTGTGAGCTTGCGAATCGAGCTCGGCCGATTCTCCGAACACAACCGATCCAAACGCCGGAGCCGTCGTCGACCACAGAACGGCGGCTGTTGTCCTGGTTATGTCGCGAACGCTGATGTCGGACACCGACAGCTCAGCTGCGGGTTCGACCGGTGGCTGAGTCTGCGAGGGCGAAGTTAGGGCTACCTCGATTCCTGATCCGCACGTGAGCGTGTCGGTGGCGATGGCGTCCGAGATCGACGTGAAACCCGAGCCGCCGGTCGACAGCGCAGTGACCGTGTAGCCGCGGTCACAGGTAAGCCCGGTAATCAGAACTTCGTGGGCAACACCGTTTGGTCCGCTTGCGATGACGATGTCGATTGGGGGGCCGACGGGGCCGACGGGGTCGACCTCGTCAAGGCTGAGGCGATATGTGGCCGCTGCCGACGATACTTCGTTGGTGACCCACGAGATAAGAAGTGAGCTCTCGCCCGCCGTGGCGATCACGTTGTCGATTTCGGGAGCTTGCGAGGTCTGGGGTTCGCCGCCCGCGTCGTCGGTGGTGCAGGCCACTGTGCGCAGGGTTGCGTCTGGGGTCCAAAGTGCGTCGCCGAGGTCATCGGTGGCGATTATGCGGTAGTGGTAGGTCGTCCCGCAGTCGAGATTAGCGATGTCAACTCGATGAACGTTGGCTTGAATGCCTGTTGTTAGTTCCTGGCCATAGTCGGTGGATTCGCCAAGAATCACGGAGCCCGTCGAAATAGTGTCGGTTCTCCAAGTAATCGTTGCTGTTGTGGAGCCAGAATCGACAGCCACATAGTCGACGAATGGGTCGCAGGCGTAGGTGTTGAAACTGAAAGATCCGGCCGATTCGATTGCGCCGGTTGCTCCTTCGGTTACCGCTTCGAAGAAGTAGCTTGCGTCGCACTCGAGGTCGGTGAGTTCGACGCGATGGAATCGGGTCGAACCTGTGTCTTCGATCGCGGTGTTTTCGTACTGGCGCGATGAGCCGTATCGAACGGCACCATCTCCGGCAGTCGAGGACCCCCAGCTGATAACTGCCGAGTGGGCGTTGGCAACTACCTGGACTGGCGCGAGCCCGGCGTTGTCGGTCGGGCAGGGTCCCGTCTGGACTTCGACGTCACCGCTGCTCGTCACGAGATTCTCAGCACCCATGGTGATTACGTTGAGGTGGTACGTGCTCTCACACGACAAACCTGCGAGGTCTACCCGGTGGCTGGTTCGTGGGTTGGAGTCGAACCAAAGCAGCCCGTATTCGATTGTCGATCCATATGCGACAGCCGAAACGGTTGGAGTAGCGGTTGTCCACTCAACCACAACGTGATCGTAGTCGACCAGCGTCGCGTTGACATCGGTCAGCTCGTCGGCGTTTACCGGCGGTGCGCTAGCCGTGACCAGCGCGGTCGCGACAAAAAGGATCGCGACTAGAACGCTAAGACGTGATGACCTGTTCGGATTCGACATGGGTAACGTCTTTCACCTCAGGCCCGCGAGTGTCTCGTGACACCTATCGGACGTTGTGGTGAGGCAGTTCAGTGATTGCTGACGTTCTTTGGCGATGGCGAGTCGGTTCCGTAGTGGGCATCAACAACTGAGTTGGTAGCCGCCGGAGCCTTTGCTGCAGCGTTAGCCGACTCGGTCGAGGACATCGCGAAGGTCGGCAACTAGGTCGTCTGCCGATTCAAGACCGACCGATAGTCGGATTAGGTCGGCTGGTACTTCGAGGGCTGAGCCTGCTACTGATGCGTGGGTCATGACCCCTGGGTGTTCGATGAGTGATTCGACTCCGCCGAGCGATTCGGCCAATGTGAACAGGCGGGTTTCGGCTGCGACTTTCATGGCGACGTCGATTCCGCCTCGCAGCCTGAACGACACCATTCCGCCGAAACCGCTCATCTGTTCCTTGGCGATTTCGTGGCCGGGATGACCTGGCAGCCCCGGATACAACACGTGGGTCACGGCATGATGGCCGAGAAGCAATTCGACGATACGAGTCGCGTTTTCGTTGTGGCGGTCCATTCGGACGCCGAGAGTTTTGACTCCACGCAGGGTGAGGAAGCAGTCGAAGGGGCCAGGAACGGCACCTACAGCGTTTTGCAAATAGCGCAGGTCGGCTGCCCAGTCTTCGTCGTTGATTGCGACGAACCCGCCAATAGTGTCACTGTGGCCGCCCAGGTATTTGGTCGATGAATGCACCACAGCATCGGCGCCTAGAGCGAGCGGTGTCTGAAGATATGGCGACGCGAAGGTGTTGTCGACGACCAATTTGGCGCCGAAGCTGTGGGTGATGTCGGCAATGGCGGCGATGTCGACAACAGTTAGCAGCGGGTTGGTTGGTGTTTCGATCCACACTAGTTTGGTCGCTGGGTTCCAGTTTTCGGCCATGGTTTCTGGCTTGGTGAGATCGACGGCGCTGTGGGCGACGCCGTGTCCACCAAAAACGTTGGAGATGAGCCGATAGGTGCCGCCGTAGGCATCGTCGCCAAGGTAGATGTGGTCGCCTGGGCCAAGCCGACGGAGCAGCGCATCGATGGCGGCCATACCGCTTGCGAACGCAATGCCGTGTTGGGCGCCCTCAAGGGCCGCAACGCACACCTGAAGCGCTGTCCGAGTTGGGTTGCCCGTGCGTGCGTATTCGTAGCCGAGATGTTCGCCGACTCGAGGCTGGGCGAACGTCGAGGTTTGGAAGATCGGCGGGATAACGGCCCCGGTGATGGGCTCTGGATCCTGACCTGCGTGTAGGGCTCGGGTCTCGAAGCCATCTGTTGGCTGATCGATGCTCATCTCAGCATGCTCTCTTGTTGTTGGAACCAGCACTCAGTGGTTCTGGCGATAGGTGGTTGAGAACGTCGGACCGGGTGAGAATGGTGCATGGCCGTCCGCCGCTAAGGACCAAAAGCGCAGGCGCACTGTCGAGGTACTCGACTGCTAGCTCAATTGGTTGGCCGGTACCGATGGTGGGCAGAGCCGCGGTCATGAACTGTTCGATGGGGAGGTCGAGAACGTCGGTCTTACCAAAGGCAACTTCCATGAGGCGCAGCTCGTTGACCGATCCCATCACTTCGGCCGCGGCGAGAGGCCAGTCGTTCTTGGCAACTGGAAGCTGGCTGATGTTGTGTAGGCGCATGAGTTCGACGGCGTCGCGTACTGTTTCGGTGGGCCGCACGTACAGCAACTTTGCGCCCTCGCCGCGATTGTCCAATACGTCGCCAACAGTGACGCCGTCGGTTGTGGTTAAGAACCCGAACTCGGCCATCCACGAGTCGTTGAACACCTTTGAAAGGTACCCGCGCCCAGAATCTGGCAACAAGACCACCACGAGGTCGTCGGGGCCAAGTTGTTCGCCAAGTTGCAAAGCTGCGGCCATCGCGGTTCCGCATGATCCACCGATGAGTAGGCCCTCTTCGTGGGAGACCTTGCGGGCCATGGCGAAACTGTCGGCATCGCTGATCGCAATAACTTGGTCGACTACGTCGGGGTCATAGGTTGGCGGCCAGAAGTCTTCGCCGACGCCCTCGACGAGGTAGGGGCGGCCAGATCCGCCCGAATAGACCGACCCTTCTGGGTCGGCTGCGATTATCTGGATGTCTGGGTTTTTCGACTTGAGGTAACGGCCGACACCGCCGAGGGTGCCGCCTGTTCCGGCTCCGGCCACGAAGTGGGTGACCGTGCCGTCGGTTTGGTCCCAGATTTCGGGCCCGGTCGACTGTTCGTGCGACTGGGGATTGACCTGATTGAAGTACTGATTCGGACGGTAAGCGCCCGGGATTTCGCGAACTAGCCGTTCGGCGGTGGAGTAGTACGAATCCGGATCTTCGGGAGCAACCGCAACCGGGCAAACCACAACCTCGGCACCGTAGGCCCGTAGCAGATCGACCTTCTCGGTAGCGACCTTGTCGGTCATCACGAAAACGCATTTGTAACCGCGTTGGGCGGCCACGATGGCGAGCCCAACACCGGTGTTGCCAGAGGTCGGTTCGACGATTGTGCCGCCCGGTTGAAGCTCGCCGCTGGCCTCGGCCGCGTCGATCATGGCCAGCGCCGGACGATCCTTTGAGGACCCGCCGGGGTTCGCGCCCTCGACCTTGGCCACGATCTGGCATTGAAGATGTCCGGCCACCCTGGGAAGTCGCACCATCGGGGTGTTCCCGATGAGATCAATTATCGAATCGGCGATGTCCACAGAGGGCTCCGAGGTCTAGTTGGGGTTCGTACTGCTCAACGTGTCGGCGCTGGCGGATCTTCCCGCAGCGCGTGGCTTCGGTGTCGCTCACCAGCCGACCGCGTCAAAACCGTCAGCCAAGGGCGACAGCAACGCCAACGATCGAGGAGATCACAACCGCCACGATTATGACGGTCACGGCCGCGAACCAAAGGATGAAATCGTCGTCTTCGTCTGCCATTGGGAATCTCGCTCTCGGTGATCGTGCTGGCCAGATTCTGTTGGCCGGCTCGTGTTGGTCGCCCGCATCGAATCCAAATCGAAGGGTAGTCGTTGCAGCGGGGCCTCACATTACTTGTTGGCGCCGCGGGCCGTGGCACGTTGGAGCCGCGGCCGATGGCTGAATGTTGTGCGAACGCGGTCGACTTCAACTGGTGTGACAAACAGTGCCGCACGACGTAGAGGTGGTTCACGTTCGAACCGCCCCAAGCGGCGTGCTGTGGCTGCCGTTGTGGTGTTGTTAGCGACCACGGTTGGCGTTGTTGGGCCCGGGCGCGACGTGGAGTACGCCTCTGCGCTTTCTGTCGATGCGTTGTCGCTCGGTATTGCTGTGCAACAGGATCAGGAGATCTTGATCGGTGAACAGCCGACCTATGTGTTGACGGTGGCCAATCCAACTCCTGCGGGTACGAGGAACCTGTTCAACGCAACCGTCAGACTAGTGCTGCCCTCTGGTTCGTCGTTTGTGAGCGCCAGCGAGACTGTTGCTGCCGAAATTGTCGACGCACCCAACCCCGGCGAGACGACCGTCATCTTCGACAACGTCGCCGATCTCCCGCTCGATTCTTCGTTCAGAGTATTCGTCACTGTTGATACGAACCCGGACTTCGGGGGGCCTGGCGTCGGCGATACAACGCTGCCTGTCGGGGCGACGCTGACCATCAACGCGTCGGTTTATGCCAATTCGGACCCGCTGGTTCTCGTCGATTGGGATCCATCTACGGGGCTCGTGACCGAGGATCCGACCGGAACCGACACCGACAACTCCTACACGGGCACCGCGGCGACGGTCATAGGCAACGAACTGTTCGCGTTCCGCGTAAACGACACGCCGCTGGGGGAACTTCTCCGCGGCGTGCACGACAACGGATCGAGTGGCCGTAGCGGATCGAGTGGCCAGGTTGTTACCCGTACGATCCAAAACAACCCTGACTACGCCTCGACTGTCACCACTTTCACTGATGTCTTGAGCCCTCACTGGGAGTTCCTTGGCTGCACGACGTACTACTCGAGTTCCAGCGACAACTCGACGGATGTACCGCTCAACGGTGGCGCCCCGCTTGGTGAAGAATGGGTTGGGTCTGGACCGGTTGCCGATGGACCGAGCTTAGGTCCGGGGTGCCAAACCCCTCTTTCGGTTGATTCTCCCGATGCTGGTAACGGCGACGGTACTGCCAACACCGTGGTTGTGTGGGACGCGGCTTCGTTCGGCGGTGCGGCCGCAATGAACCCTGGCGACACGATCGATGTCAGCTATCGAGCTGGGGTACCGATGCGTCAGAACAGCACTACCTGGACCAACGAGCCTGGCGTTGGCGTCACCTTGAACCAGGGACGAAACCTCGACAACAACGCTGGCCCGCCAACCTTCGAAGATGGTTTCACCGACAACGGACCCGACGAGGTGGTTAGCGTCGGTGAACCAACCGCGACTGCGACCGTAACGCTGGTCGGTACCTACTCCGGTGTCGTAGCTGGCGGCCTTGACCCCTACGTCGAGAACTATTCGACCGAGGTCGAAGACCTCATTGTCACAAAGGTTGTGTCGGGTTCGCTGATCCACGGAACCACAGTTACGTCGACACTGACGCTAAGCACCGGCGAGTATCGAAACTTCCAGAACCTTCAGGTTCGGGATCTAAACCCAGATGGTCTCTGCGCGCAGGGTTCGTTTCTCACCGACCTGACAGCGGAGCCAAGCCCAGACTGGCAGGCTGATTGTGTCGGCGGGACCGACAGCACTG
>JAADHX010000214.1 GCA_013151655.1 Actinomycetota bacterium | reverse complement strand
TTTCGCCATACAGCCAGGAGCGCTTTGAGCACGTCGGGCGAATCGTCGTATCGTCGTGAGACCTGTCCGGTAGCGAAGTGTCCGTATTTCGTGGCGAGTTCTTCGAGTCGTTCGGCGAGGGTCAGACCGCTGTCGCCAAGGCGCCGGGCAATTCGAACGATCTCGACTGCCGCGGTGATTCCGTCTTTGTCTCGAACTGCGGTTGAGCAAGCGAACCCAAGGGCTTCTTCGTAGCCAAAGACATACTCGAAATCGGGTTCGTCGATCGCAGCTCGGATGATCCACTTGAATCCGGTGGCCGTTCGACGCACCGCGGCGCCGTGGCCTTTGGCGATCGCGTCGAGTTGCGGCGAACTCGCCAGTGACCGGGCGACCAAGGCTGGTTTGGTTGGGTCTCGCTTGTTGTATCGAGTCAATAGCTCGTCGGCGAGCAGCGTTGCGATTTCGTCGCCGGAGAGTCTTCGCCAACCTGTCGAAACCGATACGAGCACCCCAAGTCGATCGGCGTCGGGGTCATGAGCGAGTATGAGTTTCGAACCCGACTCGGCTGCGGCCTGTTTGGCGTGGTCCAGAGAGCTCTCCTCCTCGGGGTTCGGCAGGCGCACTGTCGAGAAATCTGGGTCCGGTTCGACCTGGGAGGCAACCATGTGGGGTTGGGGGAGGCCCGCTCGCGCGAACGCCTCCACAAGGGTTGCGGTACCTACACCGTGAAGCGCGGTGTAGGTGACGTCTAGGTCGCCGGCGCCAGCATTAACCGAGGGATCTACCGACTCAAGTACATACCGACTGACCGCAGTGGCCGGGTCGAAGCGTTGAATCCAGTCGTGGGCGGCAAGATCACTCTCGGGAACAAGGTGTTGCCGCATCTTCTCTTCGATCTGGGTCGCCACAAATGGGCGGATCTGGGCGCTGTCTGACCAATAGACCTTGTAGCCGTTGTCGCCAGGTGGATTGTGGCTGGCCGTAACCATGATTGCGGCGTCGGCCGATCTGCTCAACGCCTCGTGAGCCAAGACCGGGGTGGGAATGGGCCCGTCGATCAGGGTCGCCTCGACTCCTAGGCCAACCAGTACCCGAGCCGAATCGAGCGCGAATTCTCGCGACTGGTGACGCGCGTCGTAACCAATCACAACCTCAGGACTCCGGCTACCGTCCGACAACAAGAGTTCGCCGATCGCCCACGCGGCGCTACGCACGACCACCCTGTTCATCCGGGCCGGTCCAAGGCCCATCCGGCCGCGGAGGCCGGCGGTACCAAAACGCAGCGGCGCGTTGAACCAGCTGCTGACGAGCGACGGATCCGTTCGCAGGGTTTGTAGGAGTTCGAGCCCGTTGGTCGGGTCGGGGTCGGCCGCGGCCCACTCTGCAACCTTGGAAGACAACCCCGCGTACATCGATTGCCAGTGTGGCATCGTTCGGTCCGGCGGTTGTTGCACTCGTAACGTTGCTTCGCCCGCCTCTGGCTGCGCTGGGTTGTATTGCTTCGCCCGCCTCTGGCTGCGCTGCCTCTAGGATGCCGCCCGAAATATGTTGTTCCCGACCCTCGAGTTCGCGCTCTTCTTCGTTGTCGTCTTTCTGGCCAACTGGCTTCTACGACCGCTCCCGCGGGTGTGGCGTTTCGCCATGTTGGGGGCGAGCCTGTTTTTCTACGGGTATTGGGATGCTCGGTTTGTTCTGTTGCTGTTGGCCTCGATCGGAGCCAACTGGTTCGTCGCGAAATCTATCGATGCGCAGCATCTAGACGGCAACGAAAGGAACGCGAAGCTG
Organism: Actinomycetota bacterium; assembly: GCA_013151655.1. Classification (GTDB taxonomy): domain Bacteria; phylum Actinomycetota; class Acidimicrobiia; order Acidimicrobiales; family Poriferisodalaceae; genus JAADHX01. The sequence continues at coordinate 7,606 of JAADHX010000214.1, read as the reverse complement.
CTCGTCAGGGCCGGAGTTGTGTTCAACCTCGGCGTGCTTGGTGTGTTCAAGTACTACGGCTTCTTTGTCGAGTCGTTGCGCAGCTCGTTCGGTTCGCTCGCTGACTCGGTGCCCTTGCTCGAGATAACGCTGCCCGTTGGTATCTCCTTCTTTACGTTCCAGGCCCTCAGCTACGTCGTGGATGTCCATCGACGCCAGATTGAGCCGATGCCGTTGCTCGACTTCGCTGTGTATCTGTCGTTTTTCCCCCAACTTGTCGCCGGCCCTATCGTGCGAGCGTCGGAGTTCGGCCCGCAACTCGCCGCTGAACCCGATCCAAGGTATGTCCCAACCGCCGAGGCGTTCAGGCTCATCTTCAGTGGATTGTTCAAGAAGGTCGTTATCTCCACCTCCTTGGCGAGCCAGATCGTCGACGACGTGTTCACGCTGCCGGAGAACTATTCGGCGCCCGAGGTCTTGCTCGCGATCTACGGCTACGCGATTCAGATTTATGCCGACTTCAGCGGCTACACCGACATCGCCATAGGCGTCGCCTTGTTACTTGGTTTCCGATTCCCCCAGAACTTCGACGCGCCATACCGAGCCCTGTCGATTCAGGAATTTTGGCGTCGTTGGCACATGACGCTGTCGAACTGGCTTCGCGACTACTTGTACATCCCGCTCGGAGGCAACCGAAAAGGCACAATCTTCACGTATCGGAACGTATTCCTTACGATGCTACTTGGCGGTCTCTGGCACGGAGCCGCATGGAACTTCGTGATTTGGGGAGCGATCCATGGGGGCGCTCTCGCCATCGAGCGACTGGCCTCGAATTGGTGGAACCGGACCGAGCGGCCTGGCTTGTTGCCACCCAAGGTCGTTGCGGTGGTGCGCTGGGTTTACACGTTCCATGTCGTGTGTCTTGCGTGGGTGTTCTTTAGAGCCGAGACATTCGGTTTGGCCACATCGATGCTTGGACAACTAACCACCTGGAACGGTTCGAGTGAACTCATCACGCCGCTCCTGCTCGCCGTTGTGGCGGTCATGATCTTGAGTCAGTTCGTACCCATTTCCAGCGTCAAATCTCTCGAAGCTGAATTTGGACGTTGGCCTTGGTACGCCCAAGGCGCACTCCTTGGCGTCGGACTCGTAGTAATCGACGTTCTTGGCCCCGAAGGTGTCGCTCCTTTCATCTATTTTCAGTTCTGAACCCTGCGCCTGGGAGTGCCCGGTATCTGGTGCTGTGACCACTTACCTTTGCGTGGGTGTGTGTCCACCACTTTGTGGTGGTGGGGTGTTTTGATTGGTGGATGTCGAAACCAGTCACAGTGCGTCGTCTGTCCGATCATGAGGCGTTTATCGTCGAGACTGCCAAGAAGCGTCCTGAGGTGTTGGTGTTGGTGTTGGCTCAGCCGTTCACTCGCTGGTCGATCCGTAAGCTGGCTGCCTGTCTCGGGGACAACAATCAGCGGGTTGTCAAGATCGTCGGGAACGACTCCGGCTGATCTTGACTGCCAATGAGGTTACGTTCCAGCGGACCAAGACCTGGAAAGAGTCCGTGGCTATCGGCTGATAACGCAGCGCCACCCAGCACCGTCACCCTGGGACAGGGGCGACACCCACAATTGGGGCTGGCAAGATCTGCCCACCAAGGCTTCCCAAGAACTCGGTTGAGCTGAAATTGAAGATGCCTCCATCGCCGGCAACCATCATGTAACCATCGCCAAACGGAACCAGACCGTTTACCGGCGACGCCAACTGGGTTCCAGGCGGAAGTACGCCGGGCAAAGACCCTACGAACGGAGCGTCGAAGGCGAACACGCCACCATCGCCAGCGACGAGCCAGTAACCCCTGCCGTCGGGATCGGCGACCAACCCGTTAACTGGCGAAACCAGCGGCCCGGCGACCACCTGCGGGACCGATCCGGCAAACTCGGCGGCACCGAAGGCAAAGATGCCACCATCGGCACCGACCATGTAGTAACCGCTGCCATCGGTGAGCGCCGAACTGTCGACAATGTCGCCACGGAGAATCTCAGCCAGACCTAACTGCACCAAGTCGCCGCGGTGGGTTGCGTCTCCGAACACGAGCACTCGGCCCTTACTTGTGAACACGAAGTAGCCATTTCCGCCTGGCGTTGCCGCCATGGTGGCCGGAACTTCACCGGCCAGAAGAGCACTGGTGTCGACGTTGCCGTGGTGCGGCGCACCGCCGAGCGCGTGGACGGTGCCATTTGCCTCGAGGACCCAAAGCCCGACACCAGACGGATTCTCCAACACCTTCACCGTCGGCGTAGTAACCGGGGCCTTGCTGCCAGTTGCGACGATGATCTGACCATAGCCGAAGGCGTAGATGCGGCCGTCGAGGTCGACCATCCAGTAACCAACACGATCACCAGCAGCTGCACCTACCGGCAATTCGAAGGGATCACCCGTGGTCGTAACTGTTACCTCAACGTCGGCGTTTCCAGCGGTGCCAAGCAAGAACACGTACTGCTGACCCTGCACCGGGGTGAGGTCGAGTCCCCCAGCCGAAGTTGCACCACAGGCGATGTTGACCGTACCGGCCGTACCGAGTGCGTCTGGCCAACCTGCTGCGACACCAGCCTCACCGACTTTCACCACGCCAAGCACCGCCGAACCCGCAGTCGTTACCCGGATCGGGGCGTTGCTTGTCGCTCGCCACGCAACCGCGCCAACCCTGGTGACCGAACCCGGTGCGCACGGCAAGGTGCCTTGAGTCTCAGCCTTGGTGAGGCCCTGCGAGGTGTTGAGACGAGCTACTCCGTCGCCGGTAATTCCGACTGGGTCGAGCTGGCCTGGAAGCGAAACCCGCACATCGACACGACCGCCAGGCCCTTCGGTGTCGACAACGATGACATACCGCTCTTGGCCCGTGGCAGTGAAGGCCACAATCGGATGTGCGGTGAGCCCATCAGCTGCCCATACATCGCCAACCCACGGGTTTGAGCTTTGGTTGCTACAGCCCACTTCGGCTCCGACGGAATCGTCATCATTCAACCGGTAAACCGCGAGCTGGGCATCAGGCGGCAACACGCCGAACTCAGCAGAGAACGGTATGGCCTCGGCCAGCACTGGCCTGTCTGGCATCGCACCTGGAATCCAGTACTCGAAGAACGCCGTGTGCTGAGCACCGTCGCTCCAACATGACGGGATGCGGGCCGCTTCGAAGGCACCGGTGGTGGCCCTGGTGAGGTCCACAGAGCTGAACGGAAGCCGACCAAATGGGCTGTCCTGTTCTTGTAGCAACACCCGACCGCTGAACGCATCGTTGACTGGTGCCGCTGGCTCGCGGCTCACTTCGACCTGGAAAATCGAAGTGACCAGAGCCTTATTGAACCGGCAAGCCCCAGAACCTCGATCGTGGTCGTCGGTAACACCGACGTAGTACTTCTCTCCTGGAACGGTGGTCCAGCTAGCCACTCCATCGCGGACGACGAGATCGCTTGGGACGTCGAAGATGCTGTCGGTCACCCTGACACGATTCGTTACAGCAGCCAGATCGAACGGCCGCACCGAGTCGACGACGGAAAACTCAATGAACTCAGAGTCGGCCCCGGCACGAACCACAAAGTTGACAGCGCCACAACCGCCTTCGAACTCAGCGAATGTGGCAATCGTGGTGCTGTACCAACCAGATCGCCCCTCAGGGATCGAGGCCCGGTCGAACTTCCACTCGTCGTTGTCCTCAACAACAAGCAACGGCGCCTCGATCGTGCTGGTGCCAGGGCAATTCCAGCAGCCCACTCCCCAGCTCACCCAGTGAACACCGGGTTCGTAGCCACCGAGCTCGGGTCTCGACAGGTCGTATTCGTAACTAAGACCCGTCAGACTGCCGCCACTGAGCTGGAACATCTCTGTGCCACCGAACAGTGATAACCCTCCGGCGGTGCCCCCATCCATGGTGACGATGTACGGGTTGTCGATGTGCTCTGGGAAGGTTCCCCGCGCGATTCCGTCGCGGGTTGTCTCGATAAGCCCTGGGTCAATGATGCCGACCTGCATTCGTGTGTCGGGAGTTGCTACCAGAAGCGGGCCATCTCCGTCTCGGTCGAGACACACGTCTTCAACACAGATCTGAGTGAAGAACGGGGTGTCGTCGTGGACGTTGAACACGAAGCTCGTCGTATCGCGGATCGCCCCCGCTCCGGTTCCATACTCGACAACATGGGTCAAGGTCGTTTGCTCGGTCACACTGTTCCACTTGACCGCCGGAATGAAGATTGAAGGGGTCGTGATGGTCGCAGTGTTTGGCCACGTCCTCGCGTCGTAGGAGACGTTGTGGCTTTGCTGACCGAACGTAAACGTGGTGTGGTCGGTGTCGCCGACGCGGAACGTCGCGCCATCGTCGCCGACCCGAACCTCGAACCACGACCGCGCTGTTGTTTCGCCAACTCTGAGGGCAAACGTCGACGACACAACTGGGCGGTCACCTTCAAACACGTCACCAGATGGGGTGTTCAGAAGGTTGATGTTGTGTCCGACCGTGCTGCCGTTGGAAACCACGACAGGTAGCTGCAGTGTCTTTAGCGGCGTGTCTTTACCGGCCACTCGCAAAGTGGCGGTTAGAACGAACCGACCGACACCAGTGTCATCTACACCCGCACCGTCGGCTTCGTAACGAAGCTCGGAAGGGACCCGAATCGTTTTGGTGGCCTCGGTGATCTTTGTGTGCAACCACTCCTCCACGTATTCCTGACCCTGGCCGATGTCGATGGTGACCTCGTACCGCGCTGGGTCGGTAACGACCCACTGGCTCTCGACGTTGATGGCCTTGCCGAATTCGGCAGGAAGCGTCTCGCTCAGATCTCCGGCATACACGATCGGAGAGTCGTTGATCGAAAGCAATGTGTTGGTAAACGTCGCGCTCTTGGGTGGGATCCGGCAGCCTGTTGTGTCGTTGGGAAGTTCACTGGTGAAGACGTCGATAACACCGTCGATGTTGCTAACCGCGTCGGCGTCAAGATCCCACTTGAGCGCAAAGACCTTGCCAACCGACTGTGAGTCATCCTTGCGGTTAACAACCGCGAAGTGCAGCTTGAACCCGAGATCGCCACTTAGAGCGTCGGTTGAGGTAGCGACAACGTCGACGTTGATCTCGAGGCACCGTAACATAATCTGGTGCGTTCTCCTTGCCGACAAAGAACTCGATCACATCGGCGACTGTCTTTTGAGCATCAACCAGGATGTCGTCGACCGATGGCATCCGTACGAACATGTTGAAATGGAACTCAGGCGGTTCGCCGTCGAGCCCGAATGAGGCCGAAGCCGAGATCGTGAACTCATCGAGATCCTTCGGATCCACACCAGAATTTGGGTCTTCCTTCACCGACACCACAAAGGCGAAGCCGTTGGTGGAGATCTCAACCGAGCCGTTCACGTCGACAAACCCGGGAATGCTGAGCATCCCAGAAGCGCTGAAAGCCTGGTTGGAGGTTGTGAGCTCGAGGGCGATCTGAACATCGCTCACCACGATGGCGCCAAGGTCGAGCTCGTTCAGTGCAGCCGATGCCGTAATGCCGTCCTCGCTGACACTGAACGCAACCCTGGCGAAACAAGCGTCGTCGGCTAGACAGGCCGCGTTGGCTGCCGTTCCGCTGCGCTGTCCGCCACACGCAGCGATCGGCTCCTCACCGCTACCGCCAGCCGATGCCATTGGGCTGTCGAGGTAGAGGTCGGCGCTGAGTTTGACGCCTTCCACGAGACACAGGTTGGGTGCGTCGATGGTCGAGAAGCTGAGTTCGACGTTGCGCAGCGAAGCATTTGGTACCGAGCTGGGGTCGAAGGCACCAGGTGAATCGGCCATCTTGGCGGCAAGTGCGGCCAGGTCGCGTAGCTCGATGGCGTCGGCGGCGACACGGAACCCGAAAGACAGCCCCCCAGGCAGGACCTCGATCGCAAACGAGCCGTCGAATGTTGACGGACCGACGCGAACCTTGGCTCTGACGCCAACCTGAACCGAAGAATTCGGTCCCACTGTGATCGAGATCTCGAGCCGAAGGGCCTGAAGGTCGAGCCAGTCGATACCGAAGGGAGTGTCCCACCCGGTACCTGGGGTTAGACCGCCGCCAATCGTGAACGAAACCGAACCAGGCGTTGCCTCGATGGTCGCATCGATGGAGAAGCTGACCTTCTGGGTTTTGTCGGGGTTGGCGTCACTTGGATCTGGCATGTTGACCGTCATCTGGCCCACCAAACCAAACCCGATCGAGCCATCCTCTATCGATATTTCGACCTTCAGCGTGGCCCGGTCGAACCATACGGGGCTGTTTGCATTGGCGGTGATGGCTGGCAATTCGACAGCAAGGTCGAGAGCTCCGTCTCCAAACACCGGGATCCGTCCGGTGATGCGCAGCGCGCCGTCGGTGCCGATGGGTCCGAACGTTTTGAGCACGTCGAGAATGGTCGGCGGCAGCTGGGCCCGCGCCGCGAAACTGACACCGGAAGGAACCGAATAGGTGCACGTGCCCGTGGCAGCCGCGCCGCAGAACATGTCGGTTAAGAAGGCACCCTCTATCGATGTAGATGAAAGCGCCAGATTGTTGAATGGCACTCGTGAAACCACGATGCCGCCTTCGGGAATCGGAATGGCTGCGAGCGCTGGGGCATCGAGGAACGAGCCGAGAGTGCCGCCACCTTCGAGCGACAGCGCTACGAGAAGGTTGTTGGAGCCGGACGTATCGCCGGCAATAAGGACCTTCACCGTTTGACCCCGGAACGTTGCGCCAGTACTGAGAGCACCACTCAAACTGCCCGCGTCGGTGCTAAACGAGAGGTCGGTGGGCTCGAGCGTAAGACGACGTAGGTCCGCATGGAGCGACCCGACAGAGACCCCGGCTGACTTCATCACGTCGACGACGTCGCCAACGCTGAGACGCGGAAGTTTCAGGTCGAGGCTCAACTCGGTGCCGTCACTCTCGACATCGATCGAGAACGTCTTGCCACCGACATTCATCGTTCCACTAAACGAACCAACAGTCGCACCGTTGGTGGTGTTGCGGAAGTGAACCCGCGCGTTCTCAACAACCACACCGTTAAGCCCAAGCGGATTGCGCCAAGTCGAGCCTGGCTTGATTCCACCAGAGAAGGTGGTTGTGGTGCCATCGGTGAGGGCGACGGCTTCGAATGTGACGGGACCATTGGAGAAGTTCGGGTCGTCGACCTCAATGCTGCCAACAAGCGACACACTAAGTTGCGACTGGGCCCCCGATCCCTCTACACCGATCACAAACGCAAAGTCCGATCCTGAGATGGCCGAGGCTCCAGGAAGTCGCACCTGCGTTCCGCTCAGAAGGCCAACCAGCTTGGCGTTGGCTGGATCGGTGGGAACAAGATCGGCGGTGGTCAGCAAGGCGACGATATCGGCTTCGAGGGTGCCGGTAACGCTGACTCTGGCACCAACCGATGCCGCTCCAGGCAGAACATCGGCAACCGCGACCGTTCCGGAAACCTCAAGACCCTGGGCGATCGCGGCCGTACCCGCAAGGAGCCCAGTACCAGCAATGCTGCCCACGTTCTGCTCGCCGGTGGCGATGATGGCCTTACCGTCGATGACCACGGCGCCAGTTGGGGCTAGCCACGACGAGTTCAGAGAACTCAGGTCGAG
>JAADHX010000350.1 GCA_013151655.1 Actinomycetota bacterium | reverse complement strand
TAGCGGCTTCGAGCGTCTCAACAGCAGCCAGCACGTCACCACCGGCCTCCACGCCGTTTGTATGCCTATCGGTTGTTGTGTTCCCCGTTGATATCATACATCAACAATACCAAACGAATGTTCGTACCACCACCCCCAAGCCCAACAAACCCGCCGTTACCCCCCGCAAATCTGACCCGAAACCAGCAACCAAACTCAGTTGTCGCTACAAGGTGGGCAAAACACCCCACCACAGGCCCACTCCGACCATCGGCTAACGAGCGTGTGACGCGATCGCCTCGACTACTTCTTGCTCGTCGTCGGTGACGGTGATGAGCTCTAGCCAACTTTGGCCGGCACCGACGCTGCGCAATACGTCAAGAACCGGCACTTCATGAGTCCAGAACTCGGTGCCGAAGAACACCATTGGGCTCGGGGCACCAACGGTTTGGTAGTGGTTCTGCGTAGCGTCTTGGAACACCTCTTGAACAGTGCCAGCCGATCCGGGCGTAAACACAATTCCGTGGGTTGCGATAGTAAGCAGCCCATCTTCTCTGACGCTGTTGGCGAAGTACTTGGCTATGTCGGTGGCAAACGCATTCGGGGGTTCGTGGCCGTACAGCCACGTTGGAATACCAAGGCTTCTGGGCGCATCGAGAGTCTGGGGAAACTCAGCTCGCACTCGGAACGCGGCTGCCAGCCACTCCTCGGGAGGCTCGAACCCTGGCGCAGCAGCAAGCAGATCGAGGGACCGGTCAAGAGCCTCATCGCCATAGGTGCAAAGCCACGGCCCAAGGTGCGTGGCTTCCATGGCGCCAGGGCCGCCACCAGAGGCCATCATGTATCCCGACCTTGCCAAGGACCGCGACATTCTGGCCACTGCGGCATAACCGGGGTCGGTTCTCGCCAGCCCGTGGCCACCCATCACAGCAACGATCCGCTCACCAGCGACGGCTTCGTCGAGGGCATCGGTGACTCCGTGATCGTGGAGTCTGCGAGCGAGTGTTTCGCGAACGTTGGCATCAGTCGCCCGACCTGACTTCAACCAATGTTGGTAGACCACGGCATCGAGAGTTGTGGCGTAACTCGCGGGCTGGTCTGGGTCGAAGCCGTCGTACAACTCATCGACCGAATAGAGCCGATGGCGACCCGTTCGGTATGGCACTCCGCTCATTCTCGGAAAGACGACGGCTCCGGTCTCGACCGCATGCACCAGCAATTCACTGGACATGAGACAACCAATGAACGTCGCGCAGTGAAGGTTCGCGGCCAGCAACGGGGCCGTCATGGCGGTCAGGTCAAGACCCTGAAGGACAACGTTCGAAAACCCAAGTCCCTCGTCTAGATGGGCCTGAAGTTCAACGACCGAGTCAATCTCGACGACGTGAAGTTTCACCCTGTCGAACCCGAGTCGTCTGACAACGCATCGAGCACAGCCTTGCGCCTAGATGCCGGACCCTGCCAATCGAGAACTGACACAACGGCCGAAACCGGGATCGGTGCATACGAGTGCGGAAAGTCCTCGCCGACGCTCTCGGCGAACTCCCACACAAGCTGGCCAGGCCGAAGTCGGCCGGAGTCGACCTCCAGCAACACCAGGTCGTCGGCATCAGCGTAATACCGCTCGGTTGTCTCGACCGCTTGGCCGCTCGTAGACAGATGAATGAAGCCCTCATTGGCCAGCGAAGGGTGTTCGTAGAAGCCAGCATCTTCGGCCAGTTTCCACTGGGCGAGCGTCGTGATGTGGAAGATATGCGACATGTGGGCCCCGAGTGCTCTGGATGGTCGACTAACCGAGTGGTGCGTTATCTGTCACCCTAGAGCCAGTGGTTGTTTCGTCTCGGTGTTTCCTAGCTTTAGTGCTGCTTCTTGGTGCCTGTAGTTCAGAACCAGATCGGGCCGCGGCATGTTCGGATCTCCACGATCTGTTGAGTGCGGCTGATCAGCTCACCGGGTCCTTGGAGTTTCTGGAGCCACAAGAACTGTCTGACAGTGTCGCGACTGTCATCGCCACCGCCGCCGGACTGACGGGGCGCCTCGTACCTGCTGGTTCCGATAGTGCGACGACCCAAGAACTCGACGCGGCCCTGCGCGAAGTGGAGATCGACGGGCTGGAGTATCGAAGGACACTCGATACCTACGGCTACGACCTTCTCGTCGCCCAGACAGCTGGCAGCACCGAAGAACAAGAACGCCTGTACGTGTTCGAGTCTGGCGCATTTGTTGACGCCCGCATGATGCTGCGGTCGCATCAAGCCGACTCGTGCGCCCAAATTCCAGAACCATCGACCTAACGACCCAGCACCTAACAAACCAGTAGCTAACAAACCAGCGACAGCGGCCGTCAGACGAAATGTGGTTTGTCGGTCGCGCCTGTTCGGGTTTGTGCTTGTTGCTCTTGGGGCCGTCGGGTTCGCTACTGCTCCGGCCATCGGACAGTCAACAACCGACTCAGACCAATCCGTCGATTCTCAAACCGATGTCGAGGCTGGGCCCGACGTTCGAGCCACGGCGCTCCGAAGCGGAGAGCGAGCCGCGGCTGAGATAAGAGATCGAGTTCAGTCCGCCGCCCTGCTAAGGCTCCAAGCTGCTGAAGCCGGCGATGCCGAAGCACTCGCCAGTGTCTGGGCGGCCGAGGACCAACTGATCGCCACCGCGGCGGCTGTGCAACTAGCAGGTGCCGAACTCGATTCGCTTCAGTTCGAACAACGCGACCTGACCGACGCTCACCGCGATGCCAGAGACCGCCGCGATGACAACCTTGCAACGCTGTATGCGAACGGACCGTTGCGCGGTGGGTTCGACGCCGTGGGCAGCTACAACGTTGTGGAGTCGAGAACTCGCGAACTGATGATCGCCACCGTTTTCGAACGAGACGAAGACGAGTTGGTGGCGGCCTACACGGCTTCGTTAACCGCCGTCGACCTCACCGCCGATGCGAACTCGCGCCGAGCCGCAGAAGAAACTCTGACCCAACTTCGCTCAGCTCAGCGAGCCGCCGAATACGACGCCGACGAGGCCGCAGCCGAGCTCGCCGAGCTGGCCGCACTTCCTGCTGATGTGGTGTTTCCGATCGCCGACAGTTACAACTTTGTCGACACCTACCTTGCACCTCGACTATCGAGTAACGGTCCGCCTCGCCGCCATCGGGGCACCGACATATTCGCACCCGCAGGCACTCCGCTCATTGCGATGGAGCGGGGCTTCGTCGTACGCATCGGCACGATCCGCTTAGGCGGAAACCGACTCTGGCTTATTGGCGAATCGGGAACCCAGTACTACTACGCCCACCTCGAAGCATTTGCCGATGTTGTTGAGGGCCAGTTCGTCGAGGCTGGCACAGTGGTCGGATTTGTTGGCACCAGTGGCAACGCCATTTCGACGCCGCCGCATCTCCACATTCAGGTTCACCCAGACGCTGGAGCAGCCATCAACCCGTTTCCGCTGCTTCGTCAACTCAAAGACCGCGACGCCGAGCTGTTAGCAGCTGGCGAATCGCCCGTCGGTCACCCGATTAGGACCGGTACATCCACTGGCACATCCACTGGCACATCAACTAGCGAAGGCTAAGTATCGGTCGCGTCGTCGCTCGACTTTCAGTGCCAGACCGAACGTCGCGCTCAAAAGATCGTCCTGCATGCCTTCCTCGAGTGGGCCCGAGTACACCGGCATGCCCTCACGGAGCAACAGCAGTTGGTTAAAGCCAGGGGGAATCTCATCGGGGTGATGAGTCACCAACACCATCGGAGTCGAATCTGTGCTTCTAGCCAAACCCGACAACGCGGTCACTAACTGTTCGCGTCCGGTCAGATCTAGGCCACTGGCCGGTTCATCTAGGATCACTAGACCAGGCTCGGTCATTAGAGTTCTCGCCAAGAGGACTCGCTGTTGCTCGCCCGACGACAGCGTTTCGATCTGGCGCTCGGCGAAACCTCCCATACCCAGTTGATCCAGGCAGCCAACAGCGTGGGCATAGTCGGCGTCGTCGTACCGATGCCACCACGGTTCGAGCGCAGCGTTCTTGGCGGTCACCACAACATCAACGGCTCGAAGCTGAGGACGGAGCTGTTCGCGCAACGCCGCGCTAGCCAGCCCGATCCGCTTTCGAAGCTCGCGGACATCGGTGTGACCCCACCGTTCGCCGAGAACTTCGACCGTGCCCGTCGATGGATGGGTTTGTAACGAGAGGGCCCTAACGAGTGAAGTCTTGCCAGAGCCGTTCGGCCCAAGCACGATCCAACGAGACGAAGACTCCACATCGAAGTCCAAGGGTCCAAGCACTGTGCGACCATCGTGCACAACTGATAATCCGCGAAGCGAGGCGATAAGAGCCATCGGGCAAGCGTAGGCCCTAGGCGATCCGACCTAGTTGGTGACGTTCGTTTCGCTGCTACTGGGGATCACGAAACCTACGGCTTCGTGGAGCGTTTCATCGGTGAGAATCGTCTCGTCATCGTCTGGCCACTCGGTGCGCAGCGGTACTGCCGTGGCGAACTCGATTTCGGCGGTGATGACGTCTTGGTCGACGGCCAACCCGCCAAGAATGCTGCGCACGCCGAGCGTGATTCGCTCCTCGATGGAACCGTCGAACCCATGCGCGGCCAGATGGTGGATCATTCCCCGCATAACGCTGACAAAGACCTGCACGCGCCAGGCCCGTTGATTCTGAATTTCACCGGTACGACCCGGTATCGACTCCAAGAATTCCATAGCGGCCGCGGTCGGAAACTGGCCCGCGTTAACCAATGAAGCTAACGAAGCGACCCAAACCCGATCGACCGACGCCCGTTGCACCAGCACGACAACCGTTGCGGTCGCCCAGCGGTGATTATCCGGCGACTCTGCCGCGATCTCAGCGACGTGGCGGCCGAGAATTAGCGTGTCAACTCTGGCAAGCGTCTGGATCGCAGCCGCCTTGTCGTCGAAGTGGTTGTAGAAAGTTCCAAGTGCGACATCGGCGCGCTCGGTTACGTCATGCACAATCACACTGTCGACAGCATTAATCGACAGCTCGTATCGAATCGCCGCAAGTAGCGAGACCTGAGTTCGAAGTCTTCTTCGCTGAGACCGATTCATGGTCCTCCTCTACAGGAAGTACCTAGTTTTACTTCATGCGCACGACTAAAGACGATGATTCTCCTCCTCATGATTGGGTAGCAGTCCAACGCTGAACGATGATTCATACCTGTGGTTGGCTGTAGGAGTTGGGCTGGCCGTCCGGTGGCATGTGCGATGTCCACGTCGCGAACATCGACGCGTACGTTGCGTTCGCCGCGACAAGTTCGTCGTGAGTTCCCAGTTCGACGAGGCGGCCTTCGACAATCACTCCTATTCGATCGGCTTTCATAGCCGTGGCCAGACGGTGGGCGATGATCACCGCAGTGCGTCCCTCGAGCAGCACGTCGAGGGCGGCTTCGACTCGGGCCTCGGATTGAAGATCGAGCGATGAGGTCGCCTCATCGAGGACCAGAACTCGAGGTCTGGACAAGAACGCTCTGGCTAGCGCCAGAAGCTGGCGTTCGCCAGCCGAAAGGGCTGTGCCTCGTTCGTGAATCAACGAGTCGATGCCGTCGGGTAGCCGATCGACAAGATCCACGAGACCCACCAGGGTGATGGCTTCAACGAGCTCATCGTCGGTTGCGTCTGGTCTCGCAAAGATGAGGTTGTCACGAATCGTGCCGCCGAACAGGAAAGGCTCCTGAGGCACGATGCCCAACTGGCTTCGCAACGACCGCTGGCTCACGTTAGCGAGGTCGTGGCCATCGATGAACACTTGCCCCTTGGTGGGGTCATAGAACCGGGTCACCAGCTTGGCGATCGTTGATTTTCCCGCACCGGTGGGTCCCACTAGTGCGAAGGTCTCGCCCGCAGCAATGTCGAGCGTCACGTTGCTCAGCACCTCAGTATTCGATTCTTCAGCATCGGAGCTGTCGGCGCTCTGGCCAGTCGGTGCTGTTTGACGGTAGTTGAACGAAACGTCGGCCAGTCGGATTGCCCCTTCGATAGGAGGCAGAATGGCCGCGTCGACACTTTCGGTGACACCGGGTTCGGTATCGAGGATGTCGGACAGTTTGCGCATCGCCGCCGTGCCCTGTTGGTAAGTGTTATAGAGCTGAACTAACTGCTGGATCGGCGCGAAGAACACCGTCACATACAGGACGAACGCGGCCAACTCACCAAGCTCGAGGCTTCCGTTTAGGACAGCTCGGCCGCCAACAAGCAACACAATCGCTTGGGCCAAAGCCCCGACGGCCTCTGAAGATGGACCATAAACCGCGCCGATCTTCGCCGTGTACAGGTTGGCATCGCGGTACGAACCGACAACCCCGCGATGAACCTGAGCGTTGTACCGGCGGCGGTTCATCGCCGTGACCACCCGCACACCCGCAAGATTCTCCGATAGGTCGGCCAAGACGTTCGCTATTGCGTCGCGCACAGCGTCGTAGCCGCGTTCGGAAGCCGATCGGAACCAGAGAGTGCTGATGGTTAGCGGCGGCACTACCACTAGCAGAACAATCAGCGCCAGCTTCACGTCGTACGCGAGAAGCACCGATGTGACCACAACTAAGGTCAGGCCTTGGATCAGCAGGTTGGTGAACCCATCGGTTACTAACTGGGTGATGGCGTCGATATCGCTCGTCATTCGGCTTAGCAGAACACCGGCCTTGGATTCGGTGTACCAGTCGAGTGACAGGCGTTGGAAGTGGCTAAACACCCGCACCCGCAGCCCATACATGAGTTCTTCGCCAAGCCGAGTCGTCCAAATGATGCGGGCCCGATTGACAATCGCGTTCAGTAAAACCAGGGCAACAAACACGACTACGACCACGACGAGAGTCGATTTGTCGCGCTCGCGGATGCCTCGATCGATGCCAATCTGGGTTAGCGCAGGACCAGCCTGCATGGTGATGGTCTCGATCACAAGGAGCAGCACGGCTCCGGCCAGGGCCAACTTTCGACCGGCGAACAACTTCGCGATCGTTAGTGGTCCGCGGTTCCAACATGCACCGGATCGAACGACACGTCAGGGTCGAGATGTTCGGGCTCGCGGTCGAGCACCTTGTCTGCCATCTCTTTCAGCTCAGACGGAACCCCAGCAAACGGAAGCCCCGCAGCCGCAGATGTCTGGGTGCTGCCCGGTCCACCGAACGGTGACCCAGGCGGTGGTCCCATACCCATTACAGCGCGCCTTCTTGGATTGGGCCGGTTTGGATTGGGCCGCTTTGGGCTGGAGCATCGGCCGTTGGGCCGGAGTCGAGGATCTCTAGGTACCTCGGCTCGGTGGCGATGAGTTCGGCATGAGTACCGTCGGCGATGATGCGACCATTGTCGAGCAACACGATTCGATCGGCTAGTCCGATGGTCGAGAGCCTGTGGGCGATGATGATGGTGGTTCGGTCTTTCAGCAGCGCGTCGAGGGCCTCATGGATCTCAGCTTCAACCTGTACGTCGATGGCGCTCGTCGCATCATCGAGCACGAGAATCTTCGGGTTGGCGAGAAGTGTTCTGGCGATCGCTATGCGTTGGCGCTGGCCGCCTGACAGGTCGTAGCCTCGTTCGCCAACTACCGTGTCATAGCCGTCAGAGAGGTTCTCGATGAAACCATGCGCTCGAGCTGACCGGGCGGCGCTCTCGACGTCGGCGCGGCTCGCGGTAGGGATGGCGTAGGCGATGTTGTCGTGGACCGAGGCCGAGAACAAGAACGGCTCATCGGGGACCATGCCCACTCCGTGGCGAAGGCTCGCGCCGGTTAGATCCCGAACGTCGTGCCCGTCGACCTTCACCGAACCCGATTGAAGATCATAAAAACGTAGCAACAGCCGTGGCAAGGTCGACTTGCCAGAGCCAGTAGACCCAACGATCGCCACCCGCTCTCCTGGCTCGATCAACAAGTCGAGGTTCTTGATCACTGACTCGGTGCGTGCCCCCTCAGCGCCGCCGATCACCTCGGTGCCGTAAGCGAACGTGGCGTCGACGAACTCGACTCGGCCCTCAGGTTCGACTAGGTCTACCGCGCCGGGACGATCGAATAGCGCTATTGGCTCGTCGAGGATCTCGTAGATCCGCCCGGCCGATGCCTTAGCCCTCTGACCCATGATGAGAATCATCCCGAGAAACCGGAACGGGGCCTGGAGCACAACGATGTAGATGTTGAAGGCAACCAGATCGCCAATAGTGAGGTTGCCGTCGATGACCTGCAAACCGCCATAAAGCAAGACCAGCGCCAGACCAAGACGTGGCAAATTCTCGATAATCGGATTGAAGTTCGCCCTGGCTCGATGCAGTTGCAAACTGATCCATTTCAGGCGCAGCGACGCCTTCGCCAGTTCCTGAATCTGGCGTTCTTCGGCTGCAAACGACTTGACCACGCGTACGCCGTTGACACTCTCATCGACCACCGTGGCGATCTCGGCCTGCCTGGCTTGAATGATCCACGACTGCGGGAAGATCAGGTCGCGGATGTGTTTGCCCATGAAAAAGACCGCAGGCATCGGGGCCAACGCGATCAACGTCAGCAGCACGTTGGTGTTGAGCATGATGGCGAGCGCAAGGGCGAAGCTAAGTAATTGCACCGCCATCAGTGGCACGAACGCCAGGAACAGTTGGATCGAGCGAATGTCTGAGTTGGCCCGACTAATGATCTGGCCGGACTGCACCCGGTCGAAGAACGCGAACGACTGCCGCGACAGATGATCCTGAAGGATGGTGCGCATCTGGTGTTCGAGCTTGAAGGCAATGGCGTACAGCCCGTACCGGTAGACGAACGTAAGCAAAGCTCGGATCGCGCCAAGGACTACCAGCGCGATAACGAGCGGTTCGAGGTCGCGAGTTTCGGCATCGAGGGCCTGATCGATGGCGGCCCGCAAGATCAGGGGAACGCTAACGCCAATGAGCATGGCCAGTACGGCTGTAACCAGCGAGGCCACGAGGGGAACCCGGTGTGTGCGCAGCAGCGGAGCGAGCCGTCGAATCCACCCCAGGTCGGTGTCGGCGTCGATCCAGACATCTACCGAGGGTTCATCGATGTGTGGCGCGAGCGGCTCGTACGGGCTCGAATTTGTGCTCGGCCGATGGCCGCCACTGCGACTCACGGCGAGTTCTCAGCGCGCCAACCGTCTAATGCTCCGACCCAACTCGACAGCGCATCCATGGCGTCGGCTTCTCGGTGATAGTCGGCGATGTGTTCGAGCCTGGTCTGGCAAGCTCGAACACCGGCATCGAGAACCGACTCGCCAGCGGGGGTCATGACCAGTTGTATCTTGCGACCATCGTCGGGATCGGGCTTTCGTTCGACTAAACCTCGCTGAGCCAATCCATCGACCAGCGCGGTCAGCGATGGTGGCCGCACCTGCGTTCGGCTGGCCAACTGTTTAGCCGCGCCAGGTCTCTCAGCCAAGAAGATGAGTAGCCGTAGCTGAGGCAGGGTTAGCTCGACACCGGCCAGCGCCAGCTCGAGGTGCCTGGCCAGGCGTGCTGCCGCGAATACCGCTTGCACAGGGCGCGGCGGTTCTCCAGCGCTTGCAGTTGATTCTGGGGCAGCTGACATTTCGTGAGGGTATCGAACAAAATGCCTCGCATGCTCTTCGCTACACTGCTCGACGTATTGGATCGTCAAACTGGCGAGCTTCACTAACCCCTCTGAGGATGCACCATCGACGGCTGGCTAGGACTGCTCGCAGTAGCTGTTCTGATCACATTTAACGCATTCTTTGTTGCTGGCGAGTTCGCGCTGGTTGCGTCAGATTCCGCCAAACTGGCCGCGATCGACAGCAGGCGATCGCGGTTGGTCATCACGCTCATGAAGCGGCTTAGCTTCCACCTGTCTGGCGCGCAGATCGGGATAACCGTTTCTGCGTTGCTGCTGGGTTTCGTGGCCGAGGACGCGTTCGGCGAGAGCCTCGCAGCTATTCCGGGCATCAACGAGGGCGCCACCTCGGTAGCTGTTCTTTCGCTGCTTGTGGCAACCGTCCTGCACATGGTGCTTGGTGAGCTCGTACCCAAGAATCTGGCGATTACCAAACCCGAACCCGTCGCTTCGGCGCTTTCTCCAGCGCTAGTCGTGTACGGAACCGTCGCGGCTCCAGTCATCAAGTCGTTTGAAGCGACAGCCAACTGGGTTGTCCGGCGCCTTGGTATAGAACCGTTCGGCAACCTCCACCGCCTTCGTTCGC
>JAADHX010000356.1 GCA_013151655.1 Actinomycetota bacterium | reverse complement strand
CTCATCGCCGCCGAACATGCCGGCTCCGACGACGCCTCCGACACTCGGTGGCCCACGATCGCAGCGCTCTACGCCAGGCTCGAAACACTGACTGGGTCACCGGTCGTACGACTCAACCGCGCCGTCGCGGTGGGCGAATCAGAAGGACCCCAAGCCGGCCTGAACCTCATCGATGGCCTCGACCACGCCCTGGCAGGAAACCACCGACTACACGCCGTACGCGCCGACCTCGCACGACGCGCCGGCAAAATCAGCCTGGCTCGAACCGCCTATCAGGCTGCACTGAAACTCTGCACCAACGAAGTCGAACAGCAGTACCTCGCACACCGGCTCACCACCCTCAACACCTAACCAAGAAGTTCACCCTGCCAAAGGGTAGCTCCTGTTGAGCGACTCGCGTTGCGACGTCGTTCATTGCAGTTGTCGCACGAGCTCTTGGTACTCTTCGGTCGACAGTTCCCCTTTGGCGAGTCGTTCGGCGAGGATCTCTTGGCCCCGTTCGGTCGGGTCGCGACGCATCAAGCCCGGTGCCTGATCGTGACGTGGTTCATTGTCGCCAGCTCGCACGAGCCAGACAATGAGCACGACGAACAGGACCATCATGGCAACCCCCCACAGCCACATCCATCCCCCGCCCCAACCGTTCATATGATCCCAATCGTTTTCGGACACGGTGTCCAGGGCAGCTATCACAGTCATCGCATCTCCTTGGATACTCTTCGTGGATACCTCAGAACTGAGGCTCTGCTGCCATCCTTGTCCAGCGGTGCGCCACGGCGTAGGGCCGAAAGTCTCGAATGCTGCGATCCCGCACGCACTTGAGCCCGGTTCCAGTCGCGGCGGCGACACCCGCAGCCCTTTGGGCACTAAGACACATCCGATCAGCAGCTGTAGGCGCGTGGACCCCTCCGCGAATAGACGGTAATCGGGCTTCGGCTCTTGTCAGGGTCCTTGGCGAGACGATTAGACAGCGCCGGCTCGACCCGGTCGAGTTCGGAACGTTCGATGTGGAGACCGTGTTCGATATGGTGAACGACGCGCGCGCCGAGGGCCAGGACGCGCGGGCCGAGTTCGATCCTGACCTCGGCCACCCGACGCGCCTGGTCATCGTCGATCAGGGTGTCGAGATCCTTGACCTTGTGAGCCGAAGTTTCAGATCTGCGGTCCAGGAGCCTGCTTGTGAAACGGGCACGGGATCTCCGCTTGACCTCTCCGATGAGCCATTGGCCAAGGTGCTCTCCAGCACCATCATTCGCTGGCAGGACCGTGAAGGGTGTCCCGTGCGGTTCGACGAGATCTCCGACCACACCGGGTCGCCGCACTGCGACATGGACGGCGCGGACTTCCTTACGATTGGAACGCCGGTCGGTTCGATCCCTGAACCCGAAGCTGCTCGAGGCTATGTCGTCGACCCCGACCGGACCCTGGCCCGCATCGGGCATGGACAGTGGGGGTCCATCGCCGGACTGGACACCGCTGCGGGCACCGGCTACCGCTCGGCCGAGGGGTTCGAGCTATGGATCAACGAGGCAGACACCGAGTACGTGTGGGAGGTCAACGGCTCGACGGTGCAGGCTTGGCGCCAGACGCCCCCGAACGTCTTTCTCTACTCCTAGCCCATCGACCCTTCACATTCTGGTGTCATTCGAACGTAGTCAGGACGCTGAATCAACACAAGAACCTGAAAGGTGGGCCCGCTGGCCAGCTCTGGCTTGGACCTCTCGGTCAGTTTCGTAGGATCTGTCCCGGCTTAGGAAGGGACTCGGTCTGGCGATGCCACCGAGACCCATCCCACCGTTCATAGGAGGCAAACACAAAGGGCACCAATTCGGCCGTGTTGAGGTCGTCCATCTGATCGAGCACGTGGATGTGTAGATGCGGCGCGGTGGTATTGCCGGAGTTCCCAAGTCGGGCCAGTACGGAGCCGTCGGAAACCTCATCCCCAACGGCGACGTCCACTGAGCCCTGCTGGAGGTGAGCGTAGAAAGCGACCTGCGCAGGCGCTATCTGGACCATGACGTGATTCCCAACGTTTGGCTGGATATCAGGTTGGCCGGACTCGGAGACCTGCGGTTTGAAGATGAACGTTGCATAGATCAGGAGTGCCACGGTGTTGACCGCCCCGGTCCGGACCCTGTCCGCCTGACCATCGGCGGCTGCGACTACTACGCCCTTCCCGGGCCCATGGATGGGCATTGACCACCCGTGATATGACTCGGCCGGTGTCCTACTTGCCAGCCAGCGGAGCCGGCCACTCGTGGTGAGCTGCGAAGCTGGGGACGCGAGGCCCGCCAGATCCAGGGCTAGTGGATGGTGGCCGGGTGGCCGTTTGGCCACGGAGATCCCCTTGAGAGGAAAGCTCAGAACGGCTGTGTCTGACATCTTCGTCAACGATAGTTGGAGGGGGTCAGGACGGTCTCACCTGAGCTGAGATCGATCATGAGCGCATCAAAGTCATAGCTGTGCTGCCAGTCACCTGCCGTTTCGCAACGCCAACCATCGACCGCTGGGCGCGATTCGTCGCCGTCAACCAGTATTTCGTTCGTGCCGTGCATCGCGTTCTCGTTCATGATGGTTCAGGTGAGGAGTGCTTCATTATCGCGTCGCAACTAGCGTTTCGCGGCAGCGGGGTATCATTCGGGTCTCATTAGGCCCCCTCCTCATCGCTCCCCAAGAGACCATGACGACCCTCGACCTACCCCACTCACATGAATCAACCCCACGTTGCGAAGGCGTTCAAGCAAGTCACGTGCAGCAAGTTCAGCGATGCCGAGAGAGTCGACAAGTTCGCTTCGTCGAAGGGTCCTACCAACCATCATTCTCAGAGCTTGCGCCTCGGCCCCAGAGACAACGACGCTGGACCCGTCTGGTCCTAGCCAATATCCGTCGCGTGGAATGTCACATGTCACCGACACCGCGTTTGCAGTGAACACGGGTGTACCCAACCCAGCCTCCCCGCAGAGGCGGATCATCCGCAACGTGCCCGAACCAAGTTGCTCAACAATTCCACGCCGGTAGAACGCAGCAAGAATGTTCGGATTCCACGGCATCGAACTGTGCGGCGAATAGAGATCTACGGGCACGAGCCCAAAGTTCAATCCGCCGGGAGACACGATCTGCAACCGATCCGAAAAGATCCGTAGCTGGACATGACCCGAAATCGAGTAGCTGCGATGCGCGAACGCGTTCGCGAGCGCTTCTCGAACGACGGCCTCAGGGATCTCTAGGCTCGATGTTGCTTCGAGACCATCGATCTTGAGCGGGGTCCGCAAATGCTCCTTGCAAAACACGAGGGCCCTACGAATCGATGCGAACGCGTTGTCTTCGACCAGCTTCTCGTCATGGAACTCCTCGCCTAAATCGGACCCGTCTACAGCAACGAGGTGGCACCCCAACATGGCGTAGTGGTGGGCAAATGCCTCTCGCCTACCAAACAACACGATCGCCCCACGATTCGGGCGGCCATCTTCGTCGAGCAGGCTGAGAGCCAGCAGAACTTCTTCAACCGACACCGCCGGTTCGAACGCTGCACGGTTCTGGGCGATCGCTGTGTCTCGAAACGACTCCACCTCCTCGACATCGATCGCATCCAGTTCCAACCTGGACTCGGCCTTCTCCCACCGGTCAAGAGCATGGGCACGTTCCAGCAACAACGCCAGCTGGGTCTCGGCAGGCATCGCAACCGTCGACGCCCCGGACCGAGTGTAATAATCCGACTTGTACGCATACGGCTTCGAGTTCCCTGACGGCACAGTCACAACCAAGACCTGCCGGCCACCGCCGCCACTGACGTCGACGCGTTCGATCTTGGTTGGAAACTCCGGCCGGATTTCGCTTCACGCCGCCGTCACGTCCTCAAGAGTCCTCTCCGAAACAGCTTGACCAACAACGCCGCCGTCATCAGTGACCCAAACAACACGGCTCCACCGGCGCTGTTGAGCATCGCTGACAGGGTCTTGGCAGCTTCACGTTTCTGACCGGTCGTCTTCTTGAACTCGACCGTCTCCGACTCACCGCTAGCCGCCAGATCAACAATGTCGCTCAGCGATACCACCCACCCAGTATTGCCGACCCCTCTGACAACCCGGGCAACCATTCGATCTCCATGCCAACGTGCTGCCTCATCGCAAACTGTTCATGGACCCATGCCATTCGGGCTGTCGGGCTGCGAAGGTCGTTCCACTCGCTGCGCTCTGGGGCTTCCGCGGTGGTCAACCCGGAACGCCCGGCGCCAGGAACACACAGTGGCTGCAAAAGATGCTGTCTATTGCGGAATCTCGGCCGGGGGCGCGTGCGCGATGAGTGAGCTCGAACTGGACAACGCTCGCATTCCGCTCATGGACATCGATGACCTCGCCGCGAACCTTGGAGTTACCGAGCGCTTCGTCCGACGCCTCGTCGAGGAGAACCGAATCGATTATCACAAGGTCGGGAAGTTCATCCGCTTTCACCCCAACGACGTTGACGGGTGGATCGCAGACACACGCGTCAACAAGCGAAACGACAATTGGCCCACGCGTTCGTGTCACTCCAGGAAACCAAACTCGATGCTACTGCGCATTGCTGAGGAGAACCCATGGCCAGTATCCACTCACGAAAGACACCTTCGGGACAACAGCGCTGGGATGTCATGTACCGCATCGCGGACAATCGGCAACAGATGAAGACCTTCAAGCGGTTCGCTCGGGTGTCCTGAAGACCAACCCTGCGCTCGACATCAAGGCGCCACGCGCTCAGAAAGACGAGATGCTCTTTCTCACCGAAGACCAAGTGACGGCACTGGCCCACAACATCCAGCACCCCCCGGCCCTTCAAAGAGGAGTCTCACACCGGGACGGCGGCTACCCCGATTACGCACTTCTGGTGCGCTTCGCGGCGTTCACCGGGCTCCGGGCAGGCGAAATCGGGGCCCTGCGCGTTTCGCGCCTCAATCTGCTCCGTAGACGTGTCAAAGTCTCCGAGTCCGTCGACGAAGCCAACGGACGATTCAACATCGGCCCCACCAAGACATACTCCAGACGTTCAGTTGGCCTACCCGGCCCTCTAGTCGACGAACTGGCCGTGCACCTCTCCGGGATGAAACAAACCGACCTGGTCTTTGCTGGCCCCGAGGGCGGGCCCCTTAGGCATTCAAACTGGTATCCACGGCACTTCAAGCCAGCCGTAGTCCGGCGGGATGCCCGGCCGGTACACGATTTCATGATTATGGCACCTACAGCCACCTCTTCCCAGGCATCGACGACCAGATCAACGACGCCCTCGGCACACGATGGACCCGGTCGGCCTCCATAACTCCGGCCCAGCCGCCGGTGCGCCTGACTGATCGGCGCAAGCAGTAGAACACCCGCTCAGATCCGAAGTTCGAGACCATCGCGCTAGATACTCCGCAACGGGTTGCCTCTACTAGCTAGGTGGACATGATCCAACAGCCCTGTCGCCATGGTGGGGCGCGAACTGAGGTACCTGCCTCCGTTGACGCTTCGCATCGACGACGAAGCTGTTGCCCGGACCGACGATCCGGATGAGTACGACTCAGACTCAGCTGAGTTGGCCCGTCGTCTTCTAGAGTGCGAAGACCGGGGTTGGTGCATCGAGCGACTCAGAGCTGCTCCGCGGGAGCCGCCATGAGGGAGCCCTCGTCGGGGAGCACGAAGACGAAGTCGGTGAAGTCCGGCGGGTAGAGATTCTCGGGGCCCGACTCATAGCCGCGTAGCCACAGCCCGTCGTCAAGGTGCCGGAGGTAGAAGCCGTTGGGCGTCTCCGGACCGGGCCGCAGTTCGAGCGACGCAACGGTGAGATACGGGCCCCGGGGCTGGTCGAGATAGCTCAGCCTGAGGTGAGGGGCGACCTCCAACGGACACGGTTCAAGGCCTAACGTCGCCGCCTGCGACAGGATCTCATCGAACAAGCCGCCGGCAGGAAGCCCAATTTCGGGAAGCGACACGAGGACGACTTGCACTTGTCGGACCTCGCTCGAAATCGTGAAGGTGGCGTCGGCGAAGAGATCGCGGGCGTAGTCGTTCATCGACACGGACTGTTGCGTTAGCCGTTGAAGGAGCTCGTCCTTCGTCACCCCACCAATCCACACCTCTCGAGCGTTCTGGAAGCGCACATCACCCTTTCTCGTCGGCCACTAGCGCTCAGGCTAGCTCTGCGCTCTTGACTGCACCGGGACTATTCGGCCTGGTCTGACGAGACACCCAGGAGGTGACTATCGAGCGGCCTTCACGGCGATGAAGGCCTGCGACCTCGCCGGATACCGAGTGGCCTGTGGCCCAACCTGAGGCGAGATTTCCGGGAGGGTTGCTGACACCCTGAAGGCGTGGCACAATTGTGGCCATGACTACTGACTCGTTGCGGAACGTGAAGGATCGTTTCTCGGAGTTCGTCGACCGTGTGCATCGTGAGCACGAGAGGATTGTCGTCACTCGCAACGGCCGTCCGGCCGCAGTGCTGATCAGCCCCGACGACCTCGACAGCCTTGAGGAGACTCTCGAAGTTCTCGGCGACCAACGGTTGGTTAAGGAACTTATCGAAGCCGAAGCCGCTGTCGCTGCTGGTGACGTGGTTCGAGGCGTCGACGCCGTCCGCGCGTTGCGGGCATCGCCCGCGCAGTGACCGAGGCCGGCTACGAACTCATCGTCGCCCGCCCCGCGGCGCGAGCGATCGCTGAGGATCTGCCCGAAGCCGTGAGTACCGCTGTCATCGACTTCATCACCGGATCGCTGATCGAGAATCCCCGCCGAGTCGGCCGCGAGCTCCGAAACGAACTCGCGGGCATCCACAGTGCACGCCGAGGGAGCTATCGCATCCTCCATCGGATCAACGACAGCAAGCGAACTATCACCGTGCTGCGCGTAGACCACCGCGGCGACGTCTATCGAACACGCTGAGGTCCCGCGGGCCAGACCGGCGGCAATACCGCGCAGTCAGCAAGCGCATCTCGCCATCCTCGTTGTCGGTCTCGCGGTTGGGCTTGCGGCAATACACAACGACGGAAAATAGCCGCGTACACACCACCTTG
>JAADHX010000065.1 GCA_013151655.1 Actinomycetota bacterium | reverse complement strand
CGTTGTTTCCAGTCATGTTCTCGACGAGGTTTCTCGGATCGGCAGTCGCGTTCTGGTCATCGCTGAGGGTCGCCTGGCCGCGTCCGGGGAGTTTCAAGCCATTCGCGAACTGATGGACGACCGGCCCCGTCGCATCAAGGTCGAGTGCGACGACCCAAGACAGCTGGCGGCGGCCATTGTCGAGTCTGGTGCCGCGCTCGGAGTACGACTCGAAGCTGGAGGTATCGTCATCGACACCGACGACATCGATCTATTCGGACACCAGATCGCGCCGCTGGCAGCTAAGGCAGGCCTTCGGCTTCGAGAAGTGCGTCCCCTCGACGACGACCTCGAATCAGTCTTTCGATATCTGGTTGAACGCCGATGAGTTCAACACCGGTCGGTCCGCTCCCAGCAGCCGTTGACCGCAGGACGGTTACGCCGTTCTCGATGCTCTATCGAGTGCTGCTCCGAGAGATCGTCACACCCGGTCGTCTTGGCGTAATTGGCGCGCTCACGTTAGTAGCAGTTCTGGCCAGTTTCGCGATCGGCCAAAGCTCCCCCGAGGGCATGGTGGAGGCCCAGCGGGCGGCCGAGTTCGTCGAGATCTTCGGGTTGGTGGTTGTGGTGCCGATCGTTGCGCTCGTTTTCGCAACCGCAGTCATCGGCGACCTACGCGAAGACCAAACGTTGGTCTACTTGTGGCTGCGGCCGATGCCGCCAGCGTCGGCTTTGGCCGCCGCAGCAACGGTTGTTGTGCCAGCCGTGGCCATCCCGCTTGGCGCGAGCGCCGTTATTGCCGGGGGCGATACAGATGTGGTGGTGGGCACCCTTGTCGCCAGCGCGGTTGGTGCTGTTGCCTATTGCGCTGTGTTCTTGGCGGCGAGCGTGGTGCTCTCTCGAGTTCTGCTTTGGGGGTTGGCATACATCCTCATATGGGAAGGCTTCATCGCGTCAAGTGATGGTGCAGCCAGGCTCGCTATTCGGGCCTACACGTCGTCGATACTGGCCGATGTCTCGTCCTATGAAGTCGGGCTCGGCATACACAGCACAACAACGGCTCTCTTAGTGCTTGTACCGGTGACGATTGTGTCGATGGCCTTAACTGTGTGGCGATACTCAGGCTCAACTGTCGACTAAACAATCAGCTGAGCGTTGTGGCCTCAAACGCAACACAGGGTTCGCCTAGTTACCGAACCCGGCCACCGAATCGATAGGAGAAAGAGCAAGATGAGTCGTCTGTTTGCAGCCGTAGTCGTTGGCCTCCTCTTTGTCTCGGCATGCACACCGTCCGACGGCCTCACAGCCAGAGTCACCAACCGCGAGGCCTTACCTGTCCCCGTGGTGCCCGACGTTGATGTCGAGTCCGCAGCGATCGTCGGCTCACTAGTTAGCGACTCTTGCCCGTTCGCGGCTCCGGCGGGTACCAGTCCGCAGTGCCACCGGTTGATTGTGCCTTCGGCTTGGGCCGATCGGGGTTCACCAGAGCTGTCGATTGAGGTTGCTGTGTTCGAGGCGACTAATGCGCCGGCCCAAGATGACGGCACGGTGCTGTGGATCGAAGGCGGACCCGGTGCAGGGCCTCTAGCGACAGTAAGTTCTTGGTTCGATATCGCGTTCTCTTCACTAAACGAGAGTTTCGACGTAGTTGTCTTCGACCCTCGCGGAACCGGGTTCTCGCTCCCATCGCTCGACTGCACTGAGATCGACGACCTGTATGAACTTGAGTCCGGATTCGGCCTCAGCGATCAGGTTGGTGCCGTTAGCGATTGCAGCGCTCGCCTAGCCTCAGACGGAATCGACGTTTCGAACTATGACTCGTTGGCCACGGCCCGCGACATCGAGGCGCTACGCCGTCAGCTCAGCATCCACCAGTGGAATCTTGTTGGTCAGTCCTATGGGTCGCGGTTGGCCCAGACTTACGTTCGCGAGTTTCCCGAATCGGTCAGAGCGATGGTTCTCGATGGGGCTTACTCAATCGCCGACGACCCAGGCAACGACTCAAAGAATGCCGTTCCGGCGGTCGGGCGGTTATTGGCGTCGTGTACGGCCGATTCTCGGTGTAACGCCAAGTTCCCAGACATACAACAACGCTTCGACGCCGTGGTTCAGGACATCACAACCGATCCGCTAGAGGTGAACGGAGTCGACCCCGAGACGGGTGATAGTTACACCTACGTGATCGATAGCGCCTACTTCACCGATCTCGTCTTTCAGAGTCTGTACCAGACCTACGCTTCGGCGTCGTGGCCTCGCATCATTAGCGATCTCGAGGCCGGGAACACCGCCAGCCTCGATTTTTTGGCCACACAGACTGGTGGCATCGGCACTGGCGACGACGTTGGTGTCTATTACTCAGTTCAGTGCCGCGATGAATGGGCATTTACCGATGAACAACCGAGCGACGTTGTTTCGGCGTTTGCCCAAGCCGACGAGATCTCCCAAGGGTTCTGGGGGTTGTTTTGTCCAAGCTGGGGATCCGGTTCGGCCGCTCCTATCGAGGCCTACGCCATCACATCCGACGTCCCGACCCTCATTCTGGCTGGCGAGTTCGATCCGGTCACACCACGAGAAGGCGCCCGCGACCTCCAAGAACAACTAAACGCCGAGTTCTTCGAATTTGCCAGCGTTGGGCACGGCACCCTCGGATTTCTGGCCTGCGCCGACACCACCGCAACCCAGTTCCTCACCGATCTGACTCTCGATCCAGTCAGTTGTGGCGAGGACCACCTCCGCCCGAATGTGTTCCTCGAAACTCTGGCTCAGGCGCCCTTAGGCGAAGCGACCGAGTTAACGCGATTTGGCACCACCATCAGTCTTAGGGTTCCCGACTGGTCAGACGCAGGCGATCCCGGCGAGGGATACTTCGTCAGGGACCAGCGATTGGTCGACTTCGATGGCGTCCTCATCGACATCTGGAGCGAACGCGAAACTGTCGATGAAATGGCCTCCTGGTTTCGCAACAACTACTTCAGCGGTCAGCCAAGCGCCGAGTCCGGTTTCACATCGCCCAAAGTTCTCACAGTGTTGAGTGCACCCACCCGAGAGGGAGTGGTCGGCGGGATCGAGTCGTT
This sequence comes from Actinomycetota bacterium, assembly GCA_013151655.1. Lineage (GTDB taxonomy): Bacteria > Actinomycetota > Acidimicrobiia > Acidimicrobiales > Poriferisodalaceae > JAADHX01. The sequence goes on along the minus strand of JAADHX010000065.1, from coordinate 4,674 downwards.
CATGTATGTGGCCCTGGTCGATGTCGGCGACAACGTGCGTGTGGCGATCTCACACTTCACCCACGGCCCGAACCTCGATGCTCTCGAACGCGTGATCCAAATGGCTGAGAGCGTGCAACTGGTGAGCCGGTGAGGTTCGCCGCTTCTTTGTTAGTCGCGGCCATGCTGACGGCCGCCTGTACGACCACCGTCGATACGTCGCCACCACCAACAACGGTGGGCAACGATTCGAGCCCAAGCACGCAGCCTGACACGATCAGCGGAGCGACGATCAGTCTGGCGATGCTCGAGCCAGAAGCGTTGTCGGCTCATCAAGTGATCTCGGCTCACGCCGTTGAGTTGGCCCAGCTAATCCACACCGGATTGACTCGACGCGGGCCTGACGGGCAGGCAATACCGGGTTTGGCCGAGTCATGGTCGAGCGACAATGCCATCACCTGGACGTTCAACCTCAAAGCTGGTTTGGTGTTCAGCGATGGCACACCGATCACGGCCGAGACTTTCGCCGTATCGTGGCAGCGACTAGCCGAGCAGGACACAAGAGCGCGCGCTGCATATCTCGGAGTTGAAGCCGGCATCAGCAACTGGGAAGAAGCCGTGGCCGGAGTCGAAGGTGCCATCATCGGGATCCAAATTCTCGACGAGCTGTCGTTCCAGGTACAGCTAGATCGTTCGTTTCCCTGGCTGCCAGAACTTGTCGCCCACCCGGCATTCGCTCCCGTTTCGCCTGCCGAACTTGCCAGTCCAACCAGCACTGGGCCGATTGGCGCCGGCGACTTCCGCATCGAGGGCACATACGAGCCCGGGGTAGGCGTAACCCTGGTCAGAACAAATCCGACCGGGGAGGCCGGCGAGATCGGTCGCTTTGAAGTCTTGTTCGTTGCAGACGAGGCCGCGCTTGTCAGCGCCGTCGAATCTGGAACAGCCGATGTGGCAGTGGTAGGAGATGCAGTGGTTCCGGCTGCTGTGTCTGGCGCAGTCGTCGCATCGAACGAAGTGCTGTACCTCGGGTTCCCGACCTCCCGCGGGCCGCTCTCGGAGCCAGAACCTCGACGGCAGATGTCGCTCACTATCGACCGCGACGCCATCGCCGCCACCCTCGACGACCGCCAGACGCCGTCGGTTCAGTTCGCGCCAAGCCACTCGGTTAATGGGCTTGCCGTGCGCTGCCAGTGGTGCCGCTTCGATCCAGAAGAGGCCTCTGCTTATGCCGAGGCCAATGAGCTCGAACCGCCAGAAGACCCAATTTCGCTTCACATCGTCGGTGGCTCACTTGCCGAACCATGGGCTCAGCGCATCGCGGCCGACTGGCAGACCCAGACCGGCTGGACCGTCAACATCGTCCGTCACGACAACTTGCAACGACTAGTTGGGTTTTTACAGAGCGGCGTACCTGATGGGCCGTTCATCTTGCCATGGACAGGCGACCACCCGGGCGCCGAAGCCTGGATCGAACCGCTTTTCGATCGTGCTGGCGCCGATGACTTCATTCGATACGGCAACGACACCCTCATCGAACACTTTCGCATCATCTCCTCGACGCGGGCGGGAGGATCATCCAGAGTCCAGGCGATGAACGACCTCGGCACCACTCTCAACGGGGCTCTGGCTTTCCTGCCGCTATCAGTTCTCAACCGGACCGTCGTCGAATCTGGAAATGTCATTGTTGGCGTCGAGGGCGGCGTCACCAGGGTCGACCTAACCAACCTCACGGCTGCACCATGAACACCTGGCAGATCCTTGGTATCTCCTGGGCCGGCGATGTGCCTTCGCTGCTAACGAGGGTCGATCAGAACCGCACCTCAGAACTGGTTCCGCTGCTCGGTCGCAAGCTCAGCTATCGAGTGCGTCAGCGGCGCGTGTGCCTAGGGCACATCACCTACGGCGAGTCAGGTCCCGCTTACGTCGACTGTCACAACGATCCCGGCCCAGCGCCTCGGTGCGAGCGTTGCGCCGCGGTCGAGAATGTTCTGGCCGCCAGCATGCACCAGGCCCACAAGCTGGGTCGGGCCTATGTCGATCGCCGCCACACGGCCCACCTCGACAATCCCCATCGGCTGTATCTGGCCGCGTTCCCAGACGGTTCACTCAAGGTCGGCACCAGCGTCGGATCGAGCGGCGGCGTTCGCCTAATCGAACAAGGAGCATGGCTAGCGCGGTACGTTGCGGTCGCATCCGATGGGTACGTGGTGCGCGAACTTGAGGATTCGGTGACCACCGAACTTAGCGTCGTGCAAGCGGTGTCGACGAGACGCAAGCTTCACGGCTTGGCCCATCGCGTCGATGATGCTGTGTTGCAATCGGCACTAACGACCACCACCGAGCAAGTACACCGGCTCATCGCCTCCTCGGCCGATGGCATCGACCCAGTCGACGTGGCTTGGAACAATCCGTGCGTCGACGACGACCGCTGGAACGGGGCCGCGGCCTATCCCCTGCGACTGGACCGCGGAAACCACGTATTCTCTGTCGCCGCGGTGTGTGGCCGGGTTGGTTTGATCGAGCGAGCATCTTCAACCGACCGATTGTTGGTCGATCTAGGTCAGATGCGTGGCCTAGAGGTCGAATTTGGCGACGTCGAACCAGACGCCGTCGAGGTTCAGGCCTCGCTGTTCTGATCCGCACCGATTCCGTCTACCATTTAGCTATGACTGATCTGCGGAACGACTTTCCAGCCGGCGTGCTCACAGGCCAAGACGTCACCGATGTCTTCACTCTGGCCAAGGCCAACAGGTTCGCATTGCCCGCGGCCAATTGCATCGGCAGCAGCAGCGCCAACGCTGTTATGGAAACAGCGGGTGCTCTGAACAGCCCGGTAATCCTTCAGTTCTCCAACGGCGGGGCGGCCTTTAACGCCGGCAAGGGTGTGCCGCTCGCCGGAACCGACGCTTCGGTCGTTGGTTCGATAGCGGCTGCGTACCACGTTCGCACTGTGGCCCCCTACTACGGTGCCCGCGTCATTCTGCACACGGACCATGCGGCGAAAAAGTTGCTGCCATGGATCGACGGCATGCTCGACGAAGGCGAAAAGTACTTCGATGCCAACGGCGAGTCGCTGTACAGCTCACACATGCTCGACCTGTCCGAAGAGTCGATGGAAGAGAACATCGACATCTCGTGTCGCTACCTCGAGCGCATGGCCAAGATGGACATGACCCTTGAGATCGAGCTTGGTATCACCGGCGGAGAAGAAGACGGCGTCGACAACGAAAACGTCGATACCGCCGACCTCTACTCCACTCCTGAAGAGGTCGCTTACGCTTACCAAGAACTACTGAAGGTCAGCCCTCGCTTCACCGTGGCCGCGGCCTTCGGCAACGTGCACGGGGTATACAAACCAGGCAACGTCGTTCTTACACCGACCATCTTGCGTGATGCGCAGGCCCATGTTGCCGAGAAGTTCTCGACCAACAGCGACCAGCCCATCGACTTCGTGTTCCATGGCGGGTCGGGTTCAAGCGCAGCCGAAATCGAAGAAGCCATCTCCTATGGCGTCATAAAGATGAACATCGACACCGACCTTCAGTGGGCATACTGGGACGGCGTAAGGTCATACGAAGTCGACAACCACGACTACCTTCAAGGCCAGATCGGCAATCCAGAGGGTGCCGATTCGCCCAACAAGAAGAAGTACGACCCTCGCGCTTGGGTGCGTGCCGGCGAAGTTGCGTTTGTAGACCGCCTCAAGCGCTCGTTCGAAGAACTCAACAACGTCGACACCTTGGCCTAGATGACTACCGCCCGAATTGAGGGATCTGGCCACACCCGATGTGGCGCATCTCATCAACTTGGTGAGAGCGGGATCTAACCGCGGGCTGCCGCAGTTGCCGACGCGCCGCCATTGCCTGGGGTGAGCGGTCCGAGGCCACTTTGGAACGACGTCAGGCCCTCGGCCAGTGCTTCAGTAGGGCGACGTTTAGGCCAGCCAAAACTGCGGTCACACCGGCGGCACCCCACCAGTCGACCTGTGAGTGTCTCTGGCCGGCGTCTTTGGTTGTGCTGGCGTCTGTGCTTCTGCTGGCGGCCGGGTCGTGGTCGGCAAGGACGAACCACACCAGCGCCATACCGATCAATGCCATCGGGACGTTCAACCAGAACTGCCAGCGCCAGTCGAAGAACCTAACCAACATGGCGCCATACAGCGGGCCCCACACCCAACCGAGTGTTTCGATGGCGCCAAGCGTTCCGAGGGCCTTGGCTCTTCGCTTGTCGTGATAGACGTCGCCAACAACCGCTAGCGCCACTGGCACCATGGCTCCCCCGCCGATAGCGGTCAGTACCCGCCCGACGAGAAAGGGGCCAAGCGTCGTCGACAGTGCGATGACAATCGTGCCAACGGTGAATATCGCATAGGCCATCAGAAGAGTTCGCCGACGTCCGATTACATCGCTCAGTCGTCCGGCGATTGGCATGACCGCTATGAACGCGATCAGGTACGAATTGACCACCCACGCGGCCTCGTCGAGCCCATCTGGCAACGCCAGCCCGAGGTCGCTGATGATGGGCCGCAACATGGTGGTGACAACAGTGAGGTCATCGGCGGCGACGAACACCGCGAACCCAACGACCGCCAGGGCCCACAAAGGGTTGCCCGGCGCCTGCGCTGAGAGGGCCGATTCACCGGAGCCTCCGGGGCTCGACCGTTCGACCGCTGCTTCAGGCCAGCTCATCTGG
>JAADHX010000131.1 GCA_013151655.1 Actinomycetota bacterium | reverse complement strand
GGCCAGCGGTTGGTGCCAACTGTCGATGGCAAGGGACGAGTCCCCGCCATTGAGGCAATGGTGATGACAGGCAGGATTAGTCAGGCGATCGTCGACTCGGAACACTCGAACTCGATCGCCGATCTGATCGCCGAAGGCGACTACTACGGAATGCAGACGTTCGATCAAGCATTGGCTCAGCTCGTTGGAGACCGCTCAATAACGCTCGAAACAGCGATGGCCGCGGCCACCAGGCCCCATGACCTGCGGGTGGCGCTTGAACGAGCAGGCGTGTTGGATCACAAAGGTAAACACCGCTTAGGCGCGTCCGTCTGAAGACGTGCCAAGAAATGTTGCACGGACCAACAGAAACCGTGCGCCAGTAGGGTGTGACAGTTGTCTCTTGACGTGAGGTACCCGTGTCTTAATAGCCTTAGAGCAGTTGTGTATTGCCGAACAGGCGATCGAAACGGCGAGTAGGGGAAGCGAAGATGGGGGAGTTCAACGCATGCGAGTGACCTTTCACGGCGTGCGCGGTTCGACACCTGCTGTGGGTGCTGCCACTTCCCGCTACGGCGGCAACACCGCGTGTGTGAGCATCGACGCCGCCGGTTGCCCTCCGATCGTCATAGATCTCGGCACCGGTGTTCGTAATTACGGGGCCACTGTCAAAGGCGCTTTCGAGGGCATCTTGTTGCTCACTCACTTGCACTGGGATCACATCCAGGGTCTTCCGTTTTTCGCGCCGCTGTTGAGCCCTCTAGCTAACGCTCGCCTCATTGGTCCTCCTCAGCCAGGCGAGGGATCACTGCGCGACGTGCTGGCTCGGGTCGTGCGTCCACCATTCTTCCCCGTGGCCCTCAAGGATTTGTGTGTTGGCGTCAGCATCGAAGAACTCGACCGCGGGCAGATTCAGGCTGGCTCGGCGTCGATTACGGCGGCGCGAGTCGATCATCCTGGTCCCACGAACGCTTATCGAGTCGATCACGAGGGGGCCTCAGTTGCTTATGTGTCAGACCATCAGCAACCAGTAGATGGTGATATTTCGGCCGAGCTGCTCCGTCTTGTCGACGGCGTCGACTTGTTGATTCACGATGCTCAGTACACCGACGACGAGTTCGTTGGTAAGTCCGACTGGGGGCACTCGACGGTTGGGTTCGCCGTCGAGGTTGCGCTGGCAGCCGGAGTCGGCACCCTCGCCCTGTTTCATCATGACCCGTCGCGAGACGATGATGGTGTCGACGAACTTCTCGGCCTAGCTCAGTCCATGGTCGAGTCCGACGACCTCACGGTCATAGCGGCCTCTGAAGGCCTTACCCTAGCGCTGTAGGCGCGCCGTGGCAGTTGAGTCACTGCTGCGTTTGCCGCACTAGTGTGCAGGTTTGAGCGTCCATCAGGCCAGCGGGAGAAGACGTGCCAGAACAGAATTCCGTACACCCAGAGATCGACCCGATTGAGTTTCGCAATACTCTCGGTTGTTTCCCGACCGGCGTGACCGCCGTGACTGCTACTAGCCAGGGCAGACCGGTCGGCATGGCCATTGGTTCGTTTACCTCGGTTTCGCTCGATCCGGCGCTGGTTGGCTTTCTACCGACGCGTGACTCGACCACGTGGGCCCAGATTCGCGAGTCCGGGGCGTTCTGCGTCAACATCCTCGCCGCCGATCAGCTCGAATTGTGCGGCGCGATGGCCAGTCGAAACGACGACAAGTTCGACGGCGTCGATTGGACTCGTTCTCGCACTGGATCTCCGGTATTGACCGGAGCGATCGCTTGGGTCGATTGCAAGATCGACGCGGTTCATGAGGCAGGCGACCACGACATTGTTATTGGTCGAGTGCAACACCTCGAGATCGTCGCGACCGACGTCGATCCGATGGTGTTCTTCAAAGGTCAATACGGCACGTTCGGCTAACGCTTCGGTGGCGACCTGATGGCGGTGGTACTCGAGATCGTTTTCGGTGCGGTGTTTGTGGCGTCTGGATTTCTGAAACGAAACGACCCCGGTTGGCCTCAGGCTGCTCTAGCGCTTGGCACGCCGAGGTGGCTGGTTGGCCCGATCCCGATTCTCGAGGTGGTTCTTGGTGTAGCGATCATTAGCGGAGTGGCTCCCCGATTTGGCTTGATCGGAGGCTGCGTTGTGTTGGCTGGCTTCACCGTGGTTTTGCTGAGGGCCATCCGAATGCCAGAGCCACCCGTCTGTGCATGTTTTGGTCAGTGGTCAGCTAAACCGATTGGCACTGGGTCGATAGTTAGAAACGCTGTGCTGCTCGTTGTGGGCATCGTGGCGCTGGCGTTGACCTACTAAACGAGCGATCCAACTGCAAGTAGATATCCGCTCTTGGCAGAGCTCGATTTGCGTTCTAGAGTGGTGTTCTCTCACCTAGAGTGGTCGATTCGCACCGAACGACTACTCTCCGCTATCGGAGGATTTGCTCGTGGAGTTAAGCCGTTTATCTGAATCGACCGTTCTCTCCGATGGACTCATCGATGTTCAAGTCACGAGAGAGCGCAGTAGGCAGGGCCGTATTGGCCGCATTGCTGTCGTCCTTGGGTTTATTGCAACCTATGCGTGGTGGAGGGCTCTAAGCGGCCAGCCTGTGTGGCCGGGGCTTCCCAACCTGCCGATTCGTGGCGAGTACATCTTTCCCGTTTTGTTGATCCTGATTCTTGGCGGTGCCCTTCTGGGACCGCTGCTAGCCGCGGGCCGGTCTCCACACGTGACCTTCCACCCAAGCGAGATCGACACCACCATCGATGACGTGAAGGGCATCGACACCGTGAAAGAAGAGGTCGTCAAGACCCTCAACCTCTTTCTTGCGCACAAGACGTTCAAGCAACGAATGGGCGGCACCCCACGCCGAGCCATTCTGTTCGAGGGTCCCCCTGGGACCGGCAAGACATACATGGCAAAGGCGATGGCGTCTGATGCCGGCGTGCCGTTCCTGTTTGTATCAAGCTCGGCTTTTCAGTCGATGTACTACGGCCAAACCAATCGCAAGATTCGGGCCTACTTTCGGTCGCTTCGAAAGGCGGCTCGCAAAGAGGGTGGGGCCATTGGCTTCATCGAGGAATTCGACGCCATCGGTGGATCTCGAAGCGGAATGGGATCAGGTCGAGGCGAAGGTATTACCGGCGTAGTGAACGAGTTGTTGATCCAACTTCAGTCGTTCGACGAGCCGACGTCCGGAGTCAGGCTGATGAACTTCTTCATCGATCGAGTCAACCGACTGCTGCCGTCGAGCAAACAAGTCAACAAGCGCAGGGCCGAACCGGCCAACATCCTTGTGGTGGGTGCCACGAACCGAGCTTCTGACCTCGATCCGGCATTGTTGCGTCCGGGCCGGTTCGACCGCTCGATCTACTTCGGTCTTCCTGGTCGACCTGGACGACGCGAGATCATCGACTTCTACCTCGACAAGAAGGTCCATACCGACGAGCTGGATAAGCCTGCCAGACGCGATGCGTTGGCCGCTATGACCATGGGCTACTCGCCGGTCATGCTCGAACATCTCCTAGACGAGGCCTTGGTTTGGGCTCTGCGTGGCGGACGTGATGCTCTCAACTGGGAAGACATTCAGCAAGCCAAAATGACCGAAGAGCTTGGTCTAACCGAGAGCGTGATCTACACCGAGGCCGAGCGCCGCACCATTGCAACACACGAGGCCGGACACGCGGTCGTGGCTCACCTGGTCGGAGCAGGGCGAACCCTCGAAGTGCTCTCAATCATCAAACGCAAGGACGCCCTTGGCCTTTTGGCCCACAGCGACACCGAAGAGCAATTCATGCGCACCCGCACACAGATCGAAGCCGGGATCGACATTGCTTTCGGCGGAATGGTCGCCGAAGAGCAATGGTTCGGAGAGTCTGGTAGCGGACCATCTGGCGACCTAGCCGCTGCCACTAAGGCTGCGGCCACGATGGTCGGTGCTCTCGGGATGGGCGGCACACTGCTGTCGTTCGAGGCCGCCAACATGGGCAACGGGGCCGACCTCGTCACCAAAGTGTTGGCATCTGACTTCGGGCGTGAAGCCACCGAGGAGATTCTCCAGGCTCGCAAGAAGACTGTCGACGAGCTGATCAGTCGAAACCGTCACCTTGTCGAAGCGCTACGCGATGCCCTCCTCGACCGCGAGGAACTTCTCGGCGACGACATCCTTGAGGTGCTCAAGACTGCTAGCGACATCCATTGCGGAGAGTTGATCGACCTCACCGACTGACACTGCGCAGACGATATGCGCCAGAGTTGAGCCATGCAGAGCACTCCAAGACTGCGGCTACCGTGCCACTGACCGACAAGGTATTTGGTGTCGGCCTCGCTCGAACCGGTACAACCTCGATGCATCAGGCGATGGGCCTGCTTGGCCTCAACTCGGCGCCAGACTCGATCCCGCTGCTCGATTCGATCGACGAAAATTTCCTCGCCTGCCATGATGCGTTCTTCGACAACCCGATTCCGTTTCGCTACAGGCAACTTGAGGCGGTGTGTCCAGATGCGCGATGGATCGTTACCCAACGACCCGTCGAGCAATGGCTGGACTCGATGCAATGGTTGTTCGGGCCGGGCCTCGACCGCCTCGACCCTCAGACTCGGGCAATCGGTGATCGTGTGCATCGCGAGTTGTACGGCTCCGATACGTTCGATGCGCAACACCTTGGCACGATCTACGAGCGTCACTATGACGAGTTGGCCGGGTGGGTCAGCGGCCGTGACGCGATCTGGATTCACGTCGATCGTGGCATTACATGGGAGCCCATCTGCGAACTGCTGGACCTAGATGTACCGGCAGAGCCGTTTCCCCACAGCAACAAACGCCGTCGATCCTGGCGTCGAAAGGCACGCTAGTTTCCCGCCGCTGCTCGCTTGGCTGCGGGCTCCGCCTGCCGGCGTGGCCGGAGTCGTGCGTTGTCAAAGTAGCATCGCTCGGTGACCCCCTATCTATCATCGCCTCGCGTCATTCTTGATTGTGACCCGGGACTCGACGACGCTATTGCCATCGCCTTGGCGCTGCGTCATCTCCAGGTTGTGGGCATCGCCACCGTCGGCGGCAATGTGGGTCTCGAACGTACGACGGCCAACGCGCTCGCCCTGTGTGACATCCTCGGGGCGACCCATGTACCCGTTCACGCAGGGCACGATATTCCTCTGAGCGGATCGCTCGAGCACCGAGCGACCGAGTACCACGGCCCCAACGGCACCGGATCGGTTCAACTCCCCAATCCGAGCCGACCACCCACCTCGGTCAACGCTGTCGAATGGATCGTCGAGACCATCCGAGGCGAGGAAGGGCTCACGGTCATAGCGACTGGTCCGCTAACGAACATTGCTCACGCACTGAACGCCGCGCCTGACATCGTCGAACGCATTGCCCAGGTTTCGTGGATGGGAGGCAGCAGCGATGCCGGAAACACAACTGCCGCTGCGGAATTCAACTGCTGGGTTGATCCAGAAGCTGCGGACATTGTGTTTCGGGCCGGGCTTGAGCGGCTCACCATGATTGGGCTCAACGTCACCCACACCGTCCTGCTCGATCGACCATGGATCGACCAGCTCCGGACTGACATCAACAAGCCCGAGCTGACTGTCTTTGCTGATCTACTGGACTACTACGAGGTCCGCCAACGTTCCCTGACGACCTTGGCCGGAGCGGCTGTTCATGATGCGCTCGCCGTGATCAATGTCAGCCACCCCGAATTGTTGGCTGGCATTAAGCGGCCCGTTGAGGTGATCTTGGCCGAAGGGGCTGCACGTGGCATGACGCTGGTCGACCGACGCCCAAGACGCGAGCCCGCGCCGGTAGCTGCCACTGTGATCGAGTGGGCTGACGGCGACAGCATCCGCCAGCTCATTCATGGTGCACTTACCTGCGGTTCCGGGTCAGGGACCGGCGACCCCTCGGCGGCGTGAAGGACTACCCGCTAGGGCCTTAGTGAGAAATCCCGACGGCATCGAGCACAAAGGCAAGAATCTTCGCCTCATCGCGCCATGAGTCGTAGCGACCAGACGGCCCCCCATGGCCAGCTCCCATCTCAGTACGAAGCACAAAGCGGCGGCGACCGGTGGCGCTGACCCGCAGTTTCGCCAGCCACTTGGCTGGTTCCCAGTAGGAGACACGCGGGTCGTTGAGGCCAGCTGTCATGTAGATCGGCGGATAGTCGATCTGGGCTACGTTCTCGTACGGCGAGTATGCCGACATGTAGCCGAAGGCGTCGGCTTCTTGGGGGTTACCCCACTCGTCGTATTCGGTGACAGTTAAGGGCAACGAGGCGTCGAGCATGGTGTTGACGTTGTCGACAAAAGGAACCTCGGCAACCGCGGCCGCCAGCTTTGCCGGGGCCTGATTGAGAATCGCACCGACCAACAAACCGCCAGCCGAGCCGCCGCGTACAACGATTCGACTCGGATCAGCCCAACCGCTTTGGGCCAAGTGGTCGACAACCGCAATCGTGTCGCTAAAGGTGTTCTGCTTGTGGGCCATACGACCCTGGTCGTACCAGGCGCGTCCAAGTTCGCCTCCGCCCCGAACATGGGCCATAGCAAAGACAAACCCACGGTCGAGCAGCGACAACCGTGCCGACGAGAACCCGGCCGGAAGGATCGTTTCGTAGGACCCATACGCGTAGACGAGCGCCGGCGCCGTGTTGTCAACAGGAGTGTCCACGTGCCTGACCACACTGACTGGAACTAATGTTGAATCGCCGGCCGGAGCCATGAGCCTCGTGGTCACGTAGCGGCTGGGGTCGTGACCGCCAACAACTTCTTGCTGCTTAAGCAGTTTCTGTTCGCCGGTGACCACATCGAGATCGAACACCGAACTTGGCGTGACCATCGAGGTATAACCGAACCGGTAGCGATTGGTGTCCCATTCGACGTTTGAACCTCCTCCGGTCTCGAAGATCGACTCCGCGAACTCGACGTCGACCTGGGAGTCAGATTCGAGATGCCACACCGTTACCTGGGGGACGTTGGCTCTGCGCCTGGTGATGACTAGATGACGGGCGTAGGCATCGACGTCGTCGAGCCTCACCCCAGGCTCGTGGGCCAAGATCTCGACCCAATTGGAACGGCCCGGGGTTTCGGTCGGGGTTTCAAACAAACGAAAGTCCGGAGCATCTTCGTTAGAAAGAACAAGGAACCGTTCGTCGTGGTGTTCGATGCGATATTCGTGTCCGTCACGTCG
>JAADHX010000180.1 GCA_013151655.1 Actinomycetota bacterium | reverse complement strand
CACGCCAACCAGATCAGTGGGTCTGGCAGCTTCGAACCAGGGTGGGCAGGCATCTTGCCAGACGCGTCGTATGGGTAAGTCGATCCATAATCGGCTGGGAACACCACGTGTTCCACTGTCCAAAGCGACTCGAACCCGGCAGCCTCGGCCGCCCTTCCAAACGGGGCCGCCGCGGCGTCGGGAAACACCGAGTTAGCAAACATGATTCCGACTTTCATACGCCGAACGGTAAACCACCAGCGCGCACGGCGAGAAATCAGGCACAATATGGTGGTCTGCGCAGCTCAACAGCCGATGGAGCATTTATGGACTGTCTTCGCGAACTACTAGCCGAACGCGATGTGCTGGTAGTCGATGGCGCTATGGGAACCCAGTTATTCGCCACCGACCTTCAGGCTGGCGACGCTCCCGAACGAATGAATCTCGACAGCCCTGATGCCATTGTCGATATTCACCGCCGTTACATCGAAGCTGGCTCCGACATTGTTCTGACCAACTCTTTTGGTGGCACCAGCTTTCGCCTAAAACTGCACAAACTCGACGATCAGGTGGTCGAGATCAACTCCGCCGCGGCCCGAAACGGTCGGATCGCCGCCGACAGCGCCAACCGGCGCGTGCTTGTTGCTGGGTCCATGGGTCCATCGGGTGAACTCCTCGAACCAATGGGGTCAATGACACCAGAAACGGCAATGCTTGCCTTCGCCGAGCAGGCAAAGGGGCTCGCCGAGGGCGGTGCCGACCTCATCTGGATCGAAACAATGAGCTCGCTCGAAGAGGTCGAGGCAGCTATTGAGGGCATCCGCACCGTCACCGATCTACCGATCGTTGCCACATTTAGCTTCGACACTGCCGGTCGCACCATGATGGGTGTCACCGGGGCCAATGTTGTCGAACGGATGGCTTCCTACGATCTTGCCGCCGTGGGCGCCAACTGCGGCAACAACCTCCCAGACACCGAAGCAGCGGTGGCCCAGATGCGGGCCGCAGACCCCGACATGCTCATAGTGTCCAAAGGAAACGCTGGCATTCCCCAATGGGTCGGCGCCGACCTTCACTACAGCGGAACTCCCGAGATCATGGGAGCGCATGCGCACCGCCTCAGGACTTCGGGCGTTCGGGTCATCGGCGGCTGCTGTGGAAGCGGCCCAGAGCACATTGCGCACATGCGGGGCGTTCTCGACGGCATACTGCCTGTTCCAGAGGTCGACTTCGTTGCCGCCGCCCCATCGGGCGCCGATGGTGGCGCCCAGCGGACCCCTCGCCGACGGCGGCGCCGAGGCTGATAACGTTGGCGGTTGTCACATCCCACCCCGCGGACCACATTGGTCATCCTCGGGCTTGGCCAAGGACCACGATATGCGCATCTTATTCGCCGATTCTGTCGAAGAATCGGGCCTCCAACCCCTGAAAGACGCCGGCCACGAGGTCGATATCTCTCCAGGCCTAGGCGCTGGAGATCTCCCCGAGGCCATGAACGATGTCGACGTTCTGGTCGTTCGCAGCACCAAGGTGACCGCTGCCGCCATCGAGTCGGCCGCACACCTCGGCCTAATCGTCAGGGCTGGTGCCGGAACCGACAACATCGATAAGACCACTGCCTCGGCTCCAGGCCGAACGTTCCTGGTCGAAACGCAATCGCAGTTGCCGAGCTCACCTTCGCGTTGTTGCTTGCCATCGATCGCCACATAGCCGACGGCGTCGCCGATCTACGGGCCGGGCAATGGAACAAGTCGAAATACACCACCGCCGACGGTCTATACGGAAAGAAGATGGCCATTGTTGGTCTCGGCGACATTGGTCTCGCAGTTGCGGCACGGGCCAAGGCATTTGGCCTCACCGTGGTGGCCATGCGTAAGGCTGGCCGCTCTAGTGCGGTCACCCAGCGGATTCGCTCCATTGGTATTCAGCTAGTCGACGACCGGACCGAACTTCTCGCTGGCGCCGACATCGTCAGCCTTCATGTGCCGAGCGCTGGGTCCACAATCGGCATGGTCGATGCCGATTTCTTGGCCAAGTTGCCCGACGGTGCGATCGTGCTCAACACATCGAGGGGCGAAATCATCGATGAGGCCGCTCTGCTCGACGCCCTCGACAATCGACGGTTCAAGGCCGGGCTCGATGTTTTCCCAAGCGAACCCTCGGTGAGTTCTGGCGATTTCGAATCGACGCTTGCCAGTCATCCAAGCGTGGTTGGTAGCCATCACATTGGTGCCTCCACCAGGCAGGCCCAGCAGGCGGTTGCTGCCGGCACCATCGAGGTGATCGAAAAGTACTTGGCTGGTGAGGTAGTCAACTGTGTGAACCTGGCTACAGAACAGCCGGGCGGGTTCATACTCTCGATACGGCACATCAACGTGATCGGCGTACTCGCGAAGGTATTTTCGGAGCTGCGTCATCGGGGCTTCAACATCTTGCAAGTCAAGAACCAAGTGTTCACCGACAACGGCGCCGCAGTTGCGACCATCAACATTCAAGGCGACCCATGCCACGATCTTCGCGAGTCCATGGAAGCAATCGAAGAAGTCCTCAGCATTCGTATCAGCGAGATTTAGCCGGAGAATCCAATGAACCGTGCCCACAACTTCTGCTCAGGACCCTGCACGCTTCCGGTATCGGTTCTCGAACGACTGGCCGCCGACATCGTCGACTACCAGGGTTCGGGAATGTCGCTGCTCGAAATGAGCCACCGGTCCGACATCTATGACCGGGTCCATCACCACACCATCGATTTGCTGCGCCGGGTGTGTGCTGTCCCGGACGAGTTCAACATCTTGTTGCTACAGGGAGGGGCGTCGCTCCAGTTCGCGATGATTCCGATGAACCTTCTTGGCCCTGGCCGCAGTGCGGGCTACGTGCTATCTGGAACATGGGGTAAAGGCGCGTACGCCGACGCGTCTCGAATCGGCGAGGCTTACGTGGCCTGGGATGGGAACGACTCCGGCTTCACCACCATGCCAGCGGCCAGCGACCTAGAGGTGCGGCCAGGCGTCGACTACATACACACGACGAGCAACGAAACTATCGGCGGAGTACGCATGCCCGACCTCTTCGGTCTCGACGTGCCTCAGGTAATCGACATGTCATCGGACTTTCTCACCAGACCTATTCCGTGGGATAACTACGACGTGGTCTACGGCGGTGCCCAGAAGAACCTCGGCCCGGCTGGGTTGACCATCGTGTTCGTCCGCAAGACGGCTCTCGACCAGGCTCCTCCCGATCTTCCCAAATACCTCGACTTGGCTGTTCATGCCAAGACCGACAGCCTCGCCAACACCCCACCCATGTTCTCGATTTGGGCGACGGGTCTGATGCTCGAATGGATCATCGAACAGGGCGGCATCGAAGCGATGAATGCTGCCGCCGACCTGCGCTCTGGCATGGTCTACGACACGATCGACGCCAGCGACGGCTTCTATCGCAGCCCAGTAGCGGTCGACGTTCGGAGCAAGTGCAACATGGTTTGGCGAATCGCCGACGGGCCAGGCGACATCGACCTCGAAGCCAAGTTCCTTGCCGAAGCCGAAGACCTCTCACTGCTGAACCTCAAGGGTCATCGTTCGGTCGGAGGCATCAGATCGAGCATCTACAACGGCTTGCCGACGTCGTCGGTGCAAGCCTTGGTCGACTTCATGACCGAGTTTGCGTCAACGAACAGCAAACAATGACTCGTTTGGGAGGTATTCCGCTCCGCTTAGTCGCCGACGACTGGGGGACTGATGTGCCCTCTCCACCCCATGACGCCCTCACTCCGGCCCAGCGTCGGAGCTTTCTATCGACTCACCCCAACAGCTATCTCGCCGTCACCCGGGGCCCAGAAGACGTCGACCCGGGCGTGTCGCTCACCCCAGAACAACTGCTTAACGAGGGCCGGGTCGCGCTCGATCGTCTATTCGACAAGGGCGCATTCCAACCGCTTCGCCCGGAGGCCTTCTACGCGTACCGACTCGAGGACGAAGCTCATAGCCAAACCGGAATCATCTGTGGCGTACCAGCAGATGGCCTCCGAACCGGCGAGCTAAGAGCCCACGAGAGTGTGCACGGAACGCGGCGCGACCACCTCGCCAAACACCTCGAAGTTGTTGGGTACCAGTCGAGCCCGGTCGTTGTGTCACACCGAGCCGACGCAGCAGTAGCCAGAGTTCTGGCCACGGCCACCGAAAGAGACCCGCTGCTCCATCACGAAGGTGACGATGACCTAAACCAGACCATTTGGGTCATGACCTCCCACGAAGCCGACACCGTCATCGAGGCACTAAAAGACGACCCGCTGTATGTCATCGACGGCCATCACCGCACCGGCGCGGCCCAGACGTATTTTGACGACAACGATGGCGAAGGTCCCAGCCGGTGGCTGTTGGCAGCCATCTTCTTGTCAGACGAGATGCGCAACTTGGCCCATCATCGAATCTGGTTTGGCGACACGCCGGCCGGAATCACTCTTCTCGAAGAGGTCCTTGAGTCGATGGGCGCCAGGCCCATCGAAGGCAATATCGGTGTGGCTTTGTTCGATCGAGCCGACGACGAGATTGCCGTTCATGCCGGTGACAACTGGTACATCGTGTCGCTTCCAATCGATTTCGATGCGCCTGTAGTCGCCCAGCTTGAGTCGTCGCGACTCGAAGAGCAGTTGCTGCCGTTGCTGAGCGGAATCGTGGCCTACCGGCCTGGTAGCTCGCCCATCGGCGAACTAGCCGACGAGGCCGGCGAAAGCGAAGGCGCCCTGTTCATGCTCCGCCCGGTGACGATGGACCAGCTGTTCGAAGTGGCCGACGCCGGCCAGACCATGCCAGCCAAAACTACATACTTTGCGCCTAAGGCCCGCTCTGGCCTATTCGTCCGACCAATGGTGTAGAAAGTTGCAGCAGCTTAACTTCGTTGTCAACCCCGCCGCCAGCCGAACCGGTCGTCGGTCGCAGCGTACCGGGCTCGCCGATCGTCTTGTAGCCGCAGCCCTGGCAGTGAACCGCGCCGCAATTGTCCACCAACCAACGACGGTCGACGCCTCTCGCCTGATACTCGCCTCGATTGCCGCCGAGGGGGCCGATCGGGTCGCTGTTGTTGGGGGCGATGGTGCGGTACACGTGGCCGCCAATGTGCTCAGGACGACTGATACCGCCCTAGCGGTCATTCCGTTCGGAACGGGTAACGATGCGGCAACCGCCCTTGGTATCTCTATGAGCCTCGACAGGGCCGTGGCTGGCGCCATCGGGCCGATTGGTCGGATCGATCTGATCAACATTGGGGGCACCACATGGGCGGTCACGATCGCCACGGCCGGGTTCAGCGTCGACGTGAACGAGCGGGCCGAGGCGCTCCGCTGGCCCGGTGGGTCTTGGGCCTACACCATCGCTACGGTCCTAGAGATCCCAAAGCGAGTCATCCGGCCGATGACCATCACCACCGACGGAATCGCCGTGCACCACGACGCAACGTTCGTGGCAATCGCTAACACGCATTCGTTTGGTGGGGGCATGCGCATCGCTCCTGACGCTAAACCAGACGACGGACTGCTCGACGTTGTGGTCGTCGGCGGCACACCCCGGCGCGACCTGATCCGGTTGCTTCCGGCGGCGCGAAAGGGCAAACACGTTTCGGATCCACGGGTCAGCGTTACGCGCGGTCGAGAGATTCGCCTTGAGAGTCGTGAAACCACAGTGCTGCGAGCCGATGGGGAAGTTATTGCACCGCTGCCGCTCGACCTAACCGTCGACCGTGCAGCGCTGCAAGTTGTGGGCCCCAATAGGGCACACTAAGACTCTTCACCCAACACAGCCCTGGAGCCCTCCATGCCACCGCGCATTTTAGTCCTCAACGGTCCAAACCTGAACCTTCTGGGGACGCGTGAGCCTGAGATCTATGGTCATGGCACGCTTGGCGAGCTAGTCGATGGGCTCAGGGCCGCGTACATCGGTCGCGCCGAGATCAGTGATCATCAGACCAACATCGAAGGCGAGTTGGTTAGTGCCCTTCATAACGCCGAAAGCGACGGGATCGACGGTGTGGCGTTCAATGCTGGCGCTTACACCCACACCAGCATCGCGTTACGAGACGCGATCGCCGGAATTTCGGTTCCGGTAGTTGAGATTCACATCTCGAACGTGCATCGGCGCGAAGCATTCAGGCACACTTCGATGCTGGCTGAGGTGTGCCTCGGCCAGATTCTGGGCTTTGGCCGAGTCTCGTATTCGTTGGGCGTGGAGGCGATAGTCCGACACCTAAACCAGTAGATGGTTAGCTCCAAGGGTTAGTGCTCGTAGCTATTGGCAGTTCGGATTGACGACAGTTCGAGACTCGGTCCACGCGCAACGGCGGTTGCGTCAAACTCACTGGAAGTGGCTGCAAGACGCTCGGTCGCTACAGATGGTGAGTAGGCGCTCGCTGCAAGGAAATTACTCGGGCCTTATCATCAACAGAGTTCAGAACCAGGACCGAGGGTTCTCGTGCTGTCGAGCTCCCTAGCGTTTCGCTCGACAGTCTACTAACCGGGTGGGACATCTAACCGTGACCGTTCAGAGGCCACACGAAGCGAGATTGAAGCCGAAAACGACCGCGAACAGTGGATTTCGCGCATCCGCGGATCTTCGGGCCACGGCCTCGACTACCGGCTCGGCCTCTAGATGATTAGTTCCATGGGGTGCGCGCGGTCAGCGCGAGTATTTACCACTTAGAGCGCGAGGGTGTCCACGATCAGGGGGCTACACAAACCCTGACTCCTTGAAGGACACAGCGCATGAACCCCGGGATCACCTTGATCCGGCCCTCGCTCAGAAACGAAGCCCCCCGACCAGGCCGGCGGCTACTACGCGCGTTCCGCCAAACCATCGAATCAGTCAACCAAACCCTCAAAGCACAACTCGACCTCGAACGCCACGGCGGCCGAACCAAACCCGGCGTCTGCGCCAGAATCCAACAACGCATCCTCGCCCTCACCGCCGCAATCTGGCACAACGAAACAACCAACCAACCAGGACCAGCCCGATCACTGCTCGCCTACGACCACTAACCCTTGGAACCAGTCATCTAGATGCCGGTCGGCCTCATGCCTACTTTCCGCTCTTGATTCGCGCTGCTCATCGGGCCGCTCGGGCCACGGCCTCGCCTATCGGCTCGACCTCTATTCGATCATCAATTGGGCCATGAGGTCGACCTTGCGGTCCTCGTATTCGTCGAAGTCGATTTCGTCGTTGTCGAACTGACGCTGAAGCTCCTCGACTTGGGTTAGTAGTGCCGCTGGGTCCATTGCGACGTCGCCTTCGACGACAACGGCCTCGGTCGTTTCTTCGTCGTCCTTCGAAAGACGACGGGCCCGTTTTGCGTCGGCCTTTTCCTTCTTGGCGCGGTCTCTTTGCAGCTTGCCATAGCTCGTTCTGCTGGTTGCCATTGGCGCCTCCTTAGGTCTCGGTGATCACACCGACGTCCCCAAGCCAGGCGCAGTGCAGACGCGCTGCCGCAGACTCGCGGGGAGGATCCATGCTACCAGCTCAACCCCTAAGAGCCACTGAGGGTGATGCCAGGTTGTGGTCTAGAAATGCCAGGGAAACCCGGTCCAGTCGGGCTTTCGTTTCTCGAGAAAGGCGTCTCGGCCTTCGACGGCTTCTTCGGTCATGTAGGCGAGGCGGGTGGCCTCGCCGGCAAACACCTGCTGACCCATCATGCCGTCGTCGGTGAGGTTTAGAGCGAACTTTGCCATTCGTTGTGCTGTGGGTGAGTTCGAGTTGATTTCGGCACCCCATTGGAGTGCTGTTGTCTCGAGATCTACGTGGTCGACCACGGCGTTGACCATCCCGAGTCGATGAGCGTCGGTGGCCGAATAGGTGCGGCCAAGAAAGAAAATCTCTCTGGCGAACTTCTGGCCCACCTGTTTGGCCAGGTAGGCCGAACCGAACCCGCCGTCGAAGCTGGCAACCGCTGTGTCGGTTTGTTTGAACAGGCCGTGTTGGCGGCTGGCGATCGTTAGGTCGGCGACGACATGGAGCGAGTGGCCGCCGCCCACGGCCCAGCCTGGCACGACACAAATGACTACCTTTGGCATCGTGCGGATAAGCCGCTGCACCTCGAGGATGTGAAGCCGACCGGTACGCGCCGGGTCGATCGAGTCGGCTGTATCGCCCTCGGCATACATGTATCCGTCTCGGCCCCGGATTCGTTGGTCGCCCCCCGAGCAGAACGCCCATCCGCCGTCCTTTGCCGACGGGCCGTTCCCGGTGAGAAGCACGCAGCCAACATCGGACGACATTCGGGCATGGTCGAGCGCTCGGTAGAGCTCGTCGACGGTGTTTGGCCTGAACGCATTCCGCACCTCGGGGCGGTCGAACGCGATACGTACGGTGCCGTGGGCCTTGGCCCGGTGGTAGGTGATGTCGGTAAAGCCATATCCGGGCACCTCGTCCCATAACGAGGGGTCGAATATCTCCGATACCGGGTTATCTGCCATTCGAGCGAGTGTAGGTCAGCGCGAGCTGGCCATTTCGGAAACGAGTTGGCAATTGTCGACGCCGACTAGCGCTCGTGGGCCAGCTGTGGTGGTGGGCGCCGCGGTTGTTGTGGTAAATCTTGGACTACTCCTATATATTGGCCATATGGGTTCTGATCTTGTTTCTCTTGCTGACGCGTCGGTGCTTCTTGGTGTGTCGTCTGAGCGTGTTCGTCAGTTGGTGGTTGCCGGCGATTTGCCGGGCGTGCGTTTCGGGAATGCGTGGGCGGTTCCGCGCGATTCAGTTGATGCGCGTCGGCAAGTTTCGAACCGTCGCGGCCGCCCGCTGAGCGTTCGACGGGTGTGGGAACAGATCGCACTCGGCG
>JAADHX010000488.1 GCA_013151655.1 Actinomycetota bacterium | reverse complement strand
GACCCTCGGGCCGGTTGGTCGTCATAACTATGATCGGTGTGCCAGCCGCCACCTATGTTTATAGTCTGGTCGCGTTCCTTCAAAACCTCTGCGATGCCAGGATGGCCGTCGACGGGTCGAAAGAACTGGTTCACATCGATGGAAGCGAACCGCTCGGCGAACCCGAGATGCTGTTCCGGGGTGAGCTGTTGGTCACGAATGAACAACACGCCGTACTCGGCCCACGCATCGTCGAGCTGGGTCACATCGGCCGAAGTCAGATCGTTCAGATCGATGTCGTGCACATAGGCACCAAAGACGCTGCACGCCGTTTCGAATTTCATGGCAATCGACCCCTACTTGTTCAATCGCGACAAGCTCACCAGAAAATCACCGTCGGTCCAAGTTTCGACGACTCGTAGCCCCACGGCTTCGAAATCAGCCAGCAAGGAATCTGGGGTGAACTTCGCTGAGATTTCGGTAAGGAGATATTCGCCTCTTGTTATATCGACATGCATTCCTGGTAGATCGAAACTGACATCTCGTTTGGCGATCAAGTGCATTTCGATCCACGCTTCGTCGCGATTCCAAATGGCTCTGTGTTCGAAATCGTCGGCGCTTACGTCGAGATCGAAGGCCCGGGCCATGACCGTGATGACGTTCTTGTTGAATAGAGCCGTGATCCCGGCCGGGTCGTCGTACGCAACAACTAGACGATCCTCGCCCTTGACCAGATCGGTTCCGAGCAGCAGGTGGTCGTCGTAGTCCATCGATGAAATGATCTGGCTAAGCAACTTCAAACGAGGTTCAGGCGGGTAGTTCCCAATAGTGCCGCCGAGAAACGCGATCATCCGGCTGCCCGCCGTTGGAAGCTGCGGGAGATGCAGGTCGAAGTCGCCAACGACGCCGTGGATCTCGATATCGAGATATCGCTCCAGAAGCCGTGACGCGCCCGTCTCGATCGCGTCCTGGCTGATGTCAAATGGCACGAAACGAATCTTGCCGTTGTTTCGACGGCCAATCGCATCTAGTAACGCCGTGGTCTTGTCGGACACTCCAGCGCCGAGTTCTACCAGTGTGTCGGCCCCGGCCAGAGCGACCATTGCGTCGGCGTTCTCGGTGAGGATCGCTCGTTCGGCCTCTGTCGGATAGTACTCCGGCAGTTTGGTTATCTCCTCGAACAGCCGGGACCCTTCTTCGTCGTAAAACCACTTTGGAGGAATAGATTTAGGCGAGGAGGCCAGCCCTTGGTGTAGGTCGGCCAATAGCCGCGCGGTCTCATCACCGACATCGAGGCGGTCGACCCGGTATCGGCCACGGTTAGCTGAGCCATCGCAACGTGCGGTCATTTTAATAACCGATGCGTATAGACCACGCGCTGGACAGCAGTCACGCCGACAACAGCGCTCCAAGTCCATAGAAGCGCCTCCAGGTGGGAAGGAAATGCAAACATCACCACATAGGCAATCACCGTTTCGGTGCCTTCAGCCAAACCCGCCGGAAAAATGAATGCTCTCGAATCGCCAACTATTTCTCGCCGAGCCGCAAGGTTCGACCACGCCAGACCTGCCGTCCCGGACAGGTAGTAAGCGAACAAGACAAAGATTGCTGCCATCCGAGCATCGTCAACGCGGATCGCCATAGCCACGATGATCGCCGCGTACACAGTGAAGTCCGACACGAGATCGAACAACCCTCCAAGATCAGTCGGACCACGGCGGCGCGCCAGCGGTCCGTCAAGGCCATCGGCAAGTCGATTCAGAAGCCAGAAGCCCATGGCTAGCCACCATGCTCCGACAAGGACCGCAACACACGCGGCAACACCTAGACCGAGTCCGATCGCAGTTATCCCCGCGGGAGTGATGCCGGCTCGATCAAGCGATTGCGCGGCGCGGTCGAGTGGTCTCGCGATGATGGGGCGAACGGTCTGATCGAGCATTCAATTTGGAACCCGGCCAGCGGCACGTTTGTGCCTAGTTTTGGGATTAACCCAAGGTTTGCCAGGGTTGGGTAGGGCGATGTCTGTCAGAGCAACTATCCGCGATCTCGAACTTCGAACAAGGCCGGTCGATCCCGATACCGCTGCTGCTCTGGCGGTCCGGTGGCGCGACCTCCCTGACAACTCGAGGGTTTCGGGACAATTGCTCGGCAAGAAGACCACCGGTTGTGAGGCCACCCACGGCGTGTTTCCTAGCTGCAACTTCTCTTGCAAGCCGTGTTATCACTCCGCTGACGCCAACAAGGTTCGGGTTGACGGTCCGCACACCATCAGAGAGATCACCAAACAGATGGCCTTTCTTCGAGAGAAGCGGGGATGGGGTGGGTTCGCCCAACTGATCGGCGGCGAGGTCAGCCTCTTGGACCCAGACGATCACGCGGCGGCGATACAAGTGATGCGTAACCACGGGCGAGCGCCGATGAGTTTCACCCACGGCGACTTCGACTACGAACATCTACGGGCGATCGCTATCGACGACAATGACGAGCCGCGATTTCCGAGTCTGTCGTTTGCATGCCATATGGACACCACCATGATGGGCCGAAGCGGCATCAAGAAGCCGCAGTCCGAGGCGGAACTGAACGAGTTTCGGGACCGGTTTTGCGCCATGTTCGCTCGCCTGAAGCAGGAACATGGGGTGTCTTCCTACCTTGCCCACAACATGACGGTCACGCCTGAGAACATCAGCGAGGTCGCTGATGTGGTCGATACCTGCAAGGACCAAGGTTGGCGGATGTTCTCGTTTCAACCAGCCGCATACATCGGCAACTCAGCCAGGTGGAGCGCCGGCTATCGCGAGTTGACGTCGGAGTTGGTGTGGGGCGAAGTCGAGGCAGGCGCGGGAACTCGGTTGCCGTTCGAAGCAATGCAAATAGGCGATCTTCGATGCAACCGGGTTACCTGGGGCGCGTGGATGGGCGACACCTACGTTCCCCTGCTTGACGACACCGAGCCACGCGACCAAGCGATGGCCCAGTCGTGGATCGACACGTTTCCCGGCAACTTCATCAGGCGTGAGAAAGGCGAGACGGCGGTTCGGATAGCGAGGTCGTTAGCGAGCAATCCGAAGTTCGTGGTGGATGCGGCCCGCTGGGCCAGCCGATTCGCAAAACGTGGCGGAGGCGTCAAGCAGAAGTGGTGGGAGGCCAAGGCGGTCACCTACGTGATGCATCAGTTCATCGATGCCGCCGATACCGCCGACGGGTGGGAACATATTTTGGCTGGTACTCGGGCGACCGAACCACGAATCCTTGAGGCCCAGGAGCGTCTGGAAGCGTGCGCGTACAGCATGGGCCATCCCGAGACCGACCAACTTGTGCCCGCGTGTGTGCAGCACGGCGTGCTCGATGCAGAAGAGAACAGACAACTTGTCGAACTACTGCCTATTCGGGCAGCAGCATCGTCAACAAGGCGTCTGAGCGAGCCTTCGCGAGAGCTCTAGGCCTCGTTCCAGCCGCTGATCGACTTGACCTCAAGGAACTCTTCGAGGCCCCATACGCCGCCTTCGCGACCGTTGCCTGACTGGCCGTACCCGCCGAACGGTGAACCGGCGCCACGAGACTGGCCGTTCATCTCGACCATGCCGGAACGGAGCCGCCGAGCTACCCGGCGAGCCCGATCGTTATCGGTGGTTTGAACGTAGTTAGTGAGCCCGTATGCAGTGTCGTTGGCGATGGCGATTGCTTCTTCTTCAGAGTCGAACGGCAGGATCGAAAGGACCGGGCCGAAGATCTCTTCGTTAGCGATCGTCATGTCGGGGGTGACATCGCCAAACACTGTCGGCCGAACGAAATAGCCGCTGTCGTGGCCAGCTGGTCGTCCGGTGCCTCCAGCCAGAAGCGTGGCACCCTCATCTTCGCCCTTGGCGATCAGAGCCTGGATTTTGTCGAACTGCACCTTGTTGACAACTGGGCCGATGTGGCGCCCTTCGGCCGACGCGATGTCGACGGCAGTCTGCTCGGCGACCTTGGTGGCAGTGGCGATGGCTTCATCGTAGATGGGACGCTGCACCAGCATTCTGGTGGGCGCATTACAAGACTGGCCGCTGTTGTTGAAGCACTGGCGAACGCCGCGTGTAACTGCCTTTTCGTCGGCATCGGCGAAGATGATGTTGGCTCCCTTGCCGCCGAGCTCGAGAGCGACGCGTTTGACGGAATCGGCTGCGTTCTTGGTGATTGCGACACCGGCACGAGTGGAACCGGTGAACGACACCATGTCGACATCGGAGTGGCCAGAAAGCTGGGTACCAACACCAAGACCATCACCGTTGACCAGGTTGAACACTCCTGGCGGGAAGCCGGCCTCGTCGATCATCTCGGCAAACAGCATTGAAGAAAGCGGGGCCACTTCGGATGGCTTGAGCACCATGGTGCAGCCAACCCCGAGCGCCGGAACGACCTTGAGCGTGACCTGATTCATGGGCCAATTCCACGGAGTGATTAGCGCGCAAACACCGACTGGTTCGTACAGGATCCGGTCGCCAGGGGCGTGATCGCCAAGGGGGCGCTCGAACTCGAAGTTCTTCAGAGCGGCTATGAAAGTCTGAATGTGGAACGCTCCAGCGCCAAACTGGGCTGTCTTGGCGAGCGCTATGGGCGCGCCCATCTCCATTGAGATCGCCGCGGCCATCTCGTCGGCCCTGGCGACGTAGAGCTCGAGGAGCTTTTCCAAGAGAGCGACGCGTTCGTCGAGGCTGGTCTGGCTCCAACTATCGAAGGCGGCGTCGGCCGCGGCCACCGCGGCATCTGTGTCGGCCTGCGAGCCGAAGGAGATAACAGCGCACGCCTCCTCGGTCGAAGGGTCGATGACCTCGGCGTCGTTGGCCGCGGCGGGATCCACCCACGAACCGTTGATGTAGAACTGGCGGCGATCAATCAACTGGTCTGCGATCATTTCGTTCCTCTTTCCTGACTTCACAACTTCGGCTACTTCTTGGTCGAGACAGCTTGACAGCAAACGCGGCTCATCCCCAAGCCGCGGCCTAAGAATCGCCGTGAATGCACAAATAGGCGGCTTGAACTTCATCGTGGCACCACGAATCATCACGATTGATGCGGTATCATCAACTCATGCGAACGACCATCACGCTCGAGTCAGATACCGAGCAGCTCATACGGGCTCGCATGCGCGATCGTGGGTGCTCGTTCAAAGAGGCCATCAACGGAGCGATACGAGATGGCCATCGCACCGACAACCCGACCACGTTCGAGTCACCGATTGTTCCGATGGGGCGTCCGTCGCTCAACCTCGATCGCGCTCTCTATCTCGCAGCCGAGCTAGATGACGAAGCGCTCGCAGACAAGCTGGCCACTGGCTCATGAAACTCGTCGATGCGAACGTGCTCATCTATGCGGTCAACCCAGACACCGAACGCCACATCGAGGCAAAGACGTGGCTCGATCGAGCAATGTCGGGCGGGGCAACCGTTGGCCTCACGTGGCTGGTGCTCCTCGCGTTCATTCGGCTCACAACCAAGCGGGGATTGTTTCCCCAGCCTTTGACCATTGACGATGCAATGGCGATAGTCGCCCAATGGATCGAGCTTCCGTCGACGGTCATAGTCGAACCAGGACATCGTCACCTCGCCCTAATGGCCGAGCTAAGCGAGACCTGCGAGGTGACAGGCAACCTCGTCAACGATCTTCACCTCGCCGCGATAGCCGTTGAGCATCGCGCCGAAATCGTTTCGTACGATTCGGACTTCGACCGGTTCGATCGGGTGCGGTGGGAGCGCCCCGCTAGCTGAGACGAAGCCCGGCGAGAGTGCCTTCATCTCGCCACTGGGCCAGTAGCTCGAAGACCAGTCGTCCTCTGCGCTGGCTGATACCTCAACAACGGTGGCGCGAGAAGTTGCCGCCGCGATGACGTACGCGATGTGAGTGCTGAGCTCATCGAACAGATGTGGGTAGCTCGCAGTAAAGCGGGTTGGTCGGCGGTGGTCGGTCCGTAAGCAACTTCGGAGCGAGACCCGATCCCTCCGCCGACCTCCCACCTACCAAGGACAAGCTTGCCCATCGGCGCACGCCGCAGTCTTGCCTGGGTCGTCCATCGCAGGCAACTGTGCACATGAGCGCAGTCGAGCGAGTAGAACCAAGAGGCGATGACCATCTCGATCGAAATCCCCCAGCCAGACGACTGGCACGTTCACCTGCGCGACGGCGACATGCTGGCCGCAGTTGTTGGCTACACGGCCCGTCGATTCCGCTACGCGCTCGTGATGCCAAACCTCGTGCCAGCCATCACGTCGACTGCCGCTGTAGCGACATATCGGGAGCGCATCATGGCGGCCGTGCCCGTCGACGCTGCCGATTTCCGTCCTTTGTTTGCCATCTATTGTTCTCGAGTGATCGATCTCGACGATCTGAGAAGAGGGGCCGCAGACGGCTCAATAGCAGCCGTCAAGTACTACCCGGCTGGGGCCACCACAAACTCTGCGGCTGGTGGATCCTCGATGTTCGACTTCATGTCGCTATTCGAGGTCATGGCCGACTCTGAGATCCGGCTACTGGTGCACGCCGAGTCCACCGATCCAGCCATCGACATTTTCGACCGCGAGGCTCACTTCCTCTCCGAGCAGCTCGCACCTGTCTGCGCGGCGCTGCCCGAGCTGTCGGTGACAGTCGAGCACGTGTCGACCAGCGACGGAGTGGACTTCGTTGCCGCCCACCCGCGATGTGCGGCAACGATCACCCCACACCATTTAGCCCGAGATCGGTCCCACTTGTTAGCCAACGGGATGCGGCCGGACCTCTACTGCAAGCCAGTCATTAACTCCACTACCGATCGCGCCGCTTTGCTCGCCGCGGCCACCTCTGGGGCGAAGGGCTACATGCTTGGCACCGACTCGGCTCCCCATCCAACCACCGCAAAGTACGGACCCGTTGCCAAGGCCGGTGTGTTCAATGCGGCCTACGGGTTGGAGGTTGTGGCCGAGGCGTTCTACCAAGCCGGTCGGTTGGACCAGCTTGGCCAGTTCGCGTCGACCAACGGAGTTGCCTGCTGGGGAGTCGAACCTCCCTCCTCAACGATCACATTGACCCGCGAAACGATTGATCGAGAGCTGGCAACGTCGCTCACCACCACGAAGGGCGACGAGGTGGTCCTCTTCGGAACAGAAGAAGCCGCGCTCTGGACAATCCAGACCACCCCCGTCACCGCCGCAACCTTCGGTTGCTAACGGCTTCTCACTCCCACTTCGTTCGAGCAACAACCCCGAAGACCTCTCAGCGGGAAACGTGCGCCCGCAGCCGTTTCCCGCTGACGGGGGTGGTCTATTTCTTGCGCGTACGCATGTAGCCATACGCGACTACGGCGGCAACACCAAGGACGATTCCGAGGGTGGCCCCGAAGCCGCCATCAGGATCGACGTCTGGACCGGTGCCGCCGTCGTCGGCCGTGGCCAGAATCGCTACTTGCGCAGAGTCGACTGACTCCACAGTCGCAATGCTGGCTGCGGCGGTGTCGACACCAATCCACAACACTGCGGCGAGCAACAGCCCAAGCAGCAAGATCGTTCTGAGGCTTACGTGTCCGACCATCGATCTCAGCGTCGTCTCATCCATCTGATCAGGGTGCCCGCCACGACCAAGAACAGCAAGCCTCCGAAGACCAACACTGGCGACGCTCCACCTGATTCGTCGGCCAACGGACCAACCGAAGCAGACGCGACCTCGAATACCTCGCCGGTAAATGGATCGGCCCACTTCTCCGACGTCGCTAGACCGTCGTCGGTCAGAGTGTTCAGAAACGCGACGAGAGAGTCGCCCTCGACTTGTGTGAACTGAAAGAGGAAGGCAGACCCGTCGGGGTTCCGTAGCGGCTCCGACAGGCTTGGGTGGGGTCTGACGGAGCTGCTGTAGTGCTGCACGACGGCCTCCAATGATGGAAACCGACCGTCGTGCATATATGGCGCGCTGCGGGCAATGCTGCGCAAAGATGGAACCTTGAACCGGGTCAGGTCGGCCTCGTCGTTGGTGACCATGAACGCCCCGAAGTCGCCTCCCCCAAAGTCGAGACCATTGTTTCCGACGCCTTCTGGGCGGTTAACAAAGGCTTCGCTCACATGGCAACTCGCGCACGAGACCGAACGCCCTCCGCCTGTAAAGAAGAGGTCCTTGCCGGCGTTCTCGGCGGTGGAGAAATTCGGGAAGGGTTCTAACGGTCCGTCGACTTCGACTCGGCCACGGTCGTACTCGGAGTCGACGCTCACCATGCTGCGAATGAACTGAGCCAACGCCAACGAGATCCGCTCCGTTGAAACCGATTCATCGCCGAAGGCAGCTTCGAACAGAGGTGGGTAGTAATCCTGGGCGCCAACGACCGCCACCGCTTCGTCGAGCGGCATGTCCATTTCGAGCGGATCGACAATCGGCTCGAGCACTTGATCTTCAAGCGTTGGTGCCCGGGTGTCCCAGAAGAAGGTCCCTGGTTCGAAGAATCGAGCGTTCACCAGCGACATCGAGTGTCTCGACGTACGCCCTCCAGACAGGCCAATGCTCCGAATTTCGGGATCTGAGAATCCGGCCGCTTGAAGGTGACAAGAAGCGCACGACGTTGTCTGATTGGCACTCAGCTGGCGGTCATAGAACAGAACCCGGCCAAGAGTCGCTCCAGCGTCAGTGACCGGATTGTCGGCAGGCGTGTTGTCGTTGTCGATCGCGGCGTTCTGAGAAGTGAACTCCGGACCGAAGTTGTTCTCCAAAAGGTAGGCAGGGAGTTCGGCGTCGTAGTCGAATGGGACGTCTGGCAGAACCGGGAGCCGCAACGGTTCGTCCTGGGCAGTTACCTCCCGAATGCCGTAGAGGCCAACAGCAACAAGAACAGTGGCGACAAGCGGCGCCCAACGCAGCAGTCGGCTCACCGAAGCAAAGATACCGAACACAGCGTTGCCAGAACGGTCGACAACTAGCTGTTCACCAGATGTTCTGCGCCGCCAAGCGGTCCGATTCCGGTGGCCTCAACCAAGGCCGGCGACAAACTCGACGATCCGGTCGGTCCAGGTGCGCATCTCGTCGAGGGTCGAAGCGATGTGCACCGACGAGACCTCGATCAGGCGACCAAGTTCGTGGGCCGAACTTTCGGGATGCCCCGCGTCGCCGCTCCAAGCCAAGATGAGCGCCGGAACAGCGACGGCGGCGACGGCTTCGCGGTCAGGTAAATTGGCCGTGGTCGCCCCCCTCAACAGAGCCGCTAAGCGAACTGGGTCGGCACTGCGAAGGTTCCGAACCTGGCGTTCGGAATGATCGGCGACCTCTAGCAACGGATCGGCCACGGGTACTGAGTCGAGGCCAGTGACGAGCGGCTCAACACCCATGGTGTCGATGATGCTTGCCATCGTTTCGTACCGTCGGGCTTGAGCAGCCCGCGTTTCCCAACCGGTTGGCGGAACGACAAGGACGAGCGCCTCGATTCGTTCGGGCTCAAGCACCGCCGCGTGCAACGCAGTCGCCGCGCCGAGGGACGCACCAGCAGCGATGTAGGACCCAACCCCGAGCGAGTCGGCGAGCGCAAACTGATCGAGCGCCAGCTGATCCCAGTTGTAGTCGCCAACACCAGTCGTGAGGTCGGTGTCACCATGACCGCGGGCGTCGTAGCGCACAACATCCATGTGGACTGACAGCGCCTCCTGGTCGACCAAGCCGAACTCGTTCTCGGCCGCTCGACTGTTGTTGAGTCCGTGCCCCCAGATGAACGCAGGCCCAGCACCGGCGCGCTCCCACGCAACGTTGATGCCGCGTACAAACGCTCGATCCTGCATCGGGCCAGCCTACGACGCCTATTCACCTTGGTGATCCGTTCCGATATCGGGTCGGGGGCCATGACGCACCCGTGGTTGTGCCGCCACCAACGGAGCGCTTCGTGACCGGCGGCTTACCTCTGGGGAAGCACCCAGCACCACCCGCGTCTCCAGTATCAAACTACGCCCAAGCCGATCCCGTCGCGGCTATCGGAGAACCGT
>JAADHX010000335.1 GCA_013151655.1 Actinomycetota bacterium | reverse complement strand
GAATGCCGGATACTCGACGTTAAGAGTCACCCCGCCGACAGCGTCGACTAGCTCGTCGAAACCGCTGAAGTCGATCTCGGCGTAGTGATGAATATCGAGATCGAACGCCAGCTGCACCGTTGCTACCAGCTCGGCCGCGCCATCGTTGAAGGCGGCGTTGATACGTTGCTCACCACCGCTGGCGTGTGGCACCCAAAGATCTCGCGGCAACGAGAGCATGGTCACTGTTTCGCCAAGATGAATCAAGATGAGCGAGTCGGCTCGTTGCCCGAACACAGGTGTACCCAGAAGGGCATCGGCATCTGGTCGGTTCGGGTCGAGTCCGTCCCGCGAATCTGAGCCGACCAACAACAGAGTCCGGTCGCCCGAAATCGGCGTTGCCAACACTTCGGACAGGTCGACACGATCGATCTGGCGGTAACGCCACCATCCGCCGACCGCAGGTATCAGCAGAACAAATCCAAGGAGTATCAGAATGGCCAGCACCCACCGTTTGAGGGACCTTCGGCGATCGCCGCGTCGGCGCCGCCGCCGAACACGATCGGGCCGCAACGGCAGCGGAGCGCTCTCAGCTGGGCGTCTGGCTCTTGGTACGTCGATCTGGTCGCCGAGGCTGGCGGAGAGCGGTGCAGAGCGGGCCCGTCGGGGTACCTCTGGCGCTCGTTGCTGACCGCCCCATTCGCCATCGTCGAGCGGAGTATCGAGCCCCGGCAGTCGTTTCAGCTCGGACCAACCACCTAGATCGGCCCGGCGCATTGGGTGGTCGTCCGGGACTGCTTTGCGCTCTTGATTCGCTTCGCTCATCGGGCCACTCGGGCCACGGCCACCTAGATCGGCTCGACCTCTCTGATCAGGATCCTTTGGCATCGCCCGAACCGATTCGTTCGATGTTGGCACCGACCGAAGCCAGCCGACCCACAAGGTCTTCGTAACCCCGATCGAGGTGGCCGACGTCGGAGATGGTGGTTTCGCCCTCGGCGCCAAGTCCGGCCACAATCAGCGCCGCCGCGGCGCGGATGTCGTGGGCTTTGACCGGAGCACCGGACAGTCGGGCCTTCCCTCGCACGACGGCGTGGTGCCCCTCGGTGCGAATGTCGGCGCCCATGCGCCGCAATTCGTCGACATACCGAAACCGGCCGCCGTATAGGTTCTCGGTGACAATGCCTACTCCATCTGCCACGCTCAGCATGGCCACGATGAGGGGCTTGTAGTCGGTAGCGATGCCCGGATACGGCAGCGTCGAAACGTCGACCGAACCCAACCGCCCATGCGCCGCCGCCCACAGGCCATCGCCATCGGGCGAAACCTGCATGCCCATCGTCGCCAGCTTCTGAAGCAGCATCTCCATATTCCCCGGTCGGGCACCTACCAAGGTCAGTTCACCACCGGCCACACCGAGGCATGCGAGGTAGGTTGCCGTCTCAAGGCGGTCAGAAATCACCGTGTGTTCGGCCGCTTCGAGACCGTCGACACCTTCGACCGCGATCGTCGAGGTTCCGGCTCCGCGAATGTTGGCTCCCATACGACCAAGAAACTGGGCTAGGTCAGCTATCTCGGGTTCACGGGCAGCGTTCTCGATGACAGTCAAGCCGTCGGCGAGCGTTGCCGCCATCATCACGTTCTCGGTGGCTCCAACACTCGGATACTCAAGGAGAACGTCAGTGCCGGTCAGCCGATCACTGCTGGCTTCAATGTAACCATGTTCGGTTCGGAATTTGGCGCCGAGAGTAGCGAGAGCATCCAAGTGCATATCGATGGGACGAGGCCCAAAGTCGTCGCCCCCTGGCAAGGCAACGCGAGCCTCTCCGTATCGAGCCAACAATGGGCCAAGAACCACAATGGAGGCTCGCATCTTTTCGACAAGCTCATATGGCGCCACCAGCTTCACTTCGCTTGGCACACTCAAACGACATACCGGAGGTGCAAGGTCCACGGTGACGCCCATCTCTTCGAGTAAGTCAGCCATGAGCCTGACATCGATGATGTCTGGGACGTTGTGTAACACGTGGTTGCCTTCGGCGAGCAACGACGCGACCATCAACTTAAGAACCGAGTTCTTCGCCCCGGCAATCTGAATTCGGCCCGATAGGCCAGATGACTCGCGCACAACAATTTGTTCCACGACACAAGTATGTTGCAACGAATGTCAAACGTCAGCCCATCTCGATGACAAAGTTCCAAGTCGGCACTCTTCACCCATGACCAGCCTCGAAATCGAGCACCCGTACGGCAGCAGTATTAGCGTTGAGGAGCTGCTACTTCCCAGAGATGATGTGGTTGCCGAGGTCGAGTCAAGCCCCGGGACTTTCGACCTCGCTCATGGACCATTTCTCCAGTACGAACGCACCGTCACCGTCGACGAATCATCTGGCACCGTGACCGAGCGCATCAACTACCAACTGGCGATTCCCTGGTTCGGCTGGGCATATGCGCTGCCGGTCCGTCATGCGTTACGCAACCACCGAACCTCGGACAAGCAGCCGTGGTGGGCACCAAGCCAGCGCCTTGACGCACGCGCCGCGTCCATCATCGGCACCTTGGCCGCGGCAGCCGTGCTCACCGGGTTTCTTGGCAACACCTTTTCCCAGATGCTCACCTTCGCTGCCGACGAGTTCGATCTTGGCCGATCGGGTCAAGGCGTCGCCAGCGCCATCGTTCGTATTGGCCCGCTGCTGGCAATTGGGCTTGTGATCATGGCCGATCGCCGCGGTCGCCGACTGATAGCAATCATCGCAACCGCAGGCGGGGCAGTCGCCTCGATACTGGGTGCGTTTGCCCCGAACCTCGAACTGTTCGTCGCCGCCCAGTTGGTCACGCGCACTTTCAGCGCTGCTCTGGGCACCGTCATCCTGGTCTACGCCGTCGAGGAGATGCCGTCTGGATCTCGGGCCTACGCCCTCAGTGTGCTCGGTATGGCCTCGGCCCTTGGTGCCGGCATCGTGTTATGGGTGCTGCCTTTGGCTGCCTTAGACGTCCGCTCATGGCGGCTTGTGTTGTTGGTGCCGATCATTGCTCTACCGCTGGCTAGAAGCTTCTGGAAGCACCTGCCCGAGAGTCGCTGGTTCGGGGAAGGCGCAGCGACAGCAACCTTGCGTGACCACCGGGCAGCCCTTGGGGGGCTGATGGTCATTACTTTCCTCATCGCGTTCTACCTTTCACCCGTCGATCAGTTTCGCAACGAGTTTCTACGCGACGAACGCGGCTTCGAACCATGGCAAATCACGCTTTTCGTCACCACCACCGCAACACCCGGCGGGCTTGGCTTGTTGATCGCTGGTCGCATGGCCGACAGCATCGGCCGAAGGATCGTGCTGGTTTTCGCCACCATCGGCGGACTCGGTGCTCTCACCCTGGTGTTCAACACCTCGGGGGCCCTGATGTGGTCCCTAGCCCTCGTTGCGGCCATCGTGTCAAGCGGCCTACTGCCTTCGCTCGGTGTTTACCGCGCTGAGCTATTTCCAACCCGCGTGCGTAACCAAGCCGTGGCCTGGGTCACCATCTCGGCCGTCATCGGCGCGGTCTTGGGTCTGCTGTTGACCGGATGGCTAAGCGAGCGCTGGAACAGCATCGGCTCAGTGATTGCGGTTCTGTGGATTGGTCCGGTGTTGGCCGTTGCCTTCGCTTGGTGGTGGCTCCCAGAGACCACCAACCGCGACCTAGACGACATCAACCCTGAGGACCGTGCTAGCCAAGACCGTGGCTAAGAGCATCAATTTCGGGAGAGGTTGGTTAACCAAGACTCCGTGGTTTCGACGATGGCGGCGCGGTGATCGATTCGTTTGGGGTCGTGTCCGCCTCCGGTAAGCCAAAGCGTTTCCACTGGTCCTGCCCATTCGTCGAGATGCTCATCGAACTCCGAGGGGCGACCGAACGGGTCGCTATCGGATGAGATGAACAAGGCCGGAGCCGAGATGTCTGGCCAGTGATCGACCCGCAATCGATCGGGCTTGCCCGGCGGGTGCAACGGATAGCTCAACAACACGAGCCCACCCAACTCAAGGCCGGCAGCAGCAGCCATCGTGCACACCCGACCACCCATACTGCGCCCACCAGCGGCGATGGCGTTCGGGGCCACGTCCAGGCTGGCCGCAAAGGCCTCGATGGTCTCGGTCATCTCACCGACCAGGCGATCGGCGCGGCCAGGCGAACGTTTGCCGGCGCGGCGGTACTCGAAGTCGTAACGCAAGACCGCAACCCCCTGAGAGGAAAGCCGTTCGTCGATGTCGATGAGGGTCTGATGGTTGGTGAGCCCGCCAGAACCTGCCGTCAGCACAAGACCAGCTATCGAGGGCGTGGGCACCACTAACGAGCCAGTGCCTTCTTGACGATGCTGTCGGCTATCTCGAGCGATGCCGTAGCCGCCGGCGAAGGCGCGTTGAGCACATGAACTGCGGCGTCGGTCTCGATGATGGCGAAGTCGTCGACGAGCTCGCCGGTCGGGCGAATGGCCTGGGCTCGCACTCCGGCGGGAGCCCGTTCGAGATCGCCGGCGCGTATCTCTGGAACCAGACGTTGCAGGGCATTCACGAACGCCCGCTTGTTAACCGAACGCCAGACTTCGCCGGCGCCTGTCTTCCAGTATTTACGGCCGAGTCTCCACAGACCTTTGTCGGTGGCGTGAGTTCTTAGCTGAGACAGCGAGACATCGCGCCACCGGTAGCCCTCGCGCGACAACGCCAAGACCGCGTTCGGCCCAGCGTGGATAGAACCATCCATCATTCGAGTCAGGTGTACTCCCAGAAACGGAAAGCTCGGATCTGGGACTGGATAGATGAGGTTGCGCACGAGCGAGCGGCGCTCGCCAGTGAGCTCGTAGTACTCACCGCGAAACGGAACAATGTGGGTGGCTTCGTCGTCCTGGTAGCCGGCGTCGGTGGCCGCGATCTCGTCGCAGTGCAAACCACCGCAGTTGATGACCGTGGTGGCCCCGATGTCGCCCTGTGACGTATGCACCACAGGCGTGTTCGAGTACCGGCCAATTCCGGTTACACGCGTCGATAGGACGATGTCTCCGCCTTTATCGACGATGAGCGAGGCCATCATCTTGCAAACATCGCCATAGTTCACGATGCCTGTAGATGGAACATGCATAGCTCCGATGCCGGCTGCGTGGGGTTCGAGTTCGGCGAGTTCGGCCGCGTCGATGATTCGGGCCTCGACTCCATTGGCCTTCGACCGGCGATGTAGTTCGTCGAGCTGCTCGAGTTCGGCCTTGCTGGTCGCGACTACAACTTTGCCGCAGACATCGTGGGCGATGTCGTGTTCGATGCAAAACTCGACCATCGAGGCCCTGCCCGCGACTGCGGTAGCGGCCTTTAGGGAACCAGGCTTGTAGTAGACCCCAGAGTGCAACACTCCGGAGTTATGGCCGGTTTGGTGCATCGCGACCTTCGACTCAGCGTCGATCACCACCACATTGGTACCGGGACGGGCCTCAAGCATCCTCAACGCCGTAGCCAGACCGACGATGCCAGCACCGATGACCACGACGTCGACCGACCGCCCGTCTATCTGATTTGGCTTCGACCCTGTGTCATTCATATGCACACTCCTTCACCAGCAAAGCCTTTCGGTGCCAAAAACCCACCGTCACGGTGCACGCCGGGAGCGCCATGTCAGGCTCCCTCAGCCAGGAGGATGGTGCGGGCCGCATTTAGACGGTCGATGGCTTCGGCTGCGGTGTCGTGTTTGCCGCCATGATCGGGATGAGCCTCGCGCAGCAGCGTTCGAAAGCGCCTCTGGATCGACCGCTTTGAGACTTGGCCTTCAGGTTCGAGGCCGAATACGTCCATCGCCCAGGCCTGCGGATCGACCGAAGCCAACCGCGGCAGGTCGATGGCCGCTGCGCCAGCCAGCCATGGCAGAACCTCGGGCCCCGGCCCACCGGACCACGCCGCAGCAGATCGGACAATGGTCATCAGTGATCGGCGAATCTCGGTTTGCATCTGACCGATCCGATAGACGCAGGCCAGGATCTGCGGCATTGGTGGAGCAGCTTTGGCTAACTCGAGGACCAGTTGGTCGTCGGTAGCTCGCAACCGGTGAGTCGAACTGGACAGGCCGACCCGATCGACCTGGAGTCGGTGCCTCAATACGGGCTGGGGCACCCGGTGTCCGTTCTCGAGTTCGGTGATCAACGAGTAGAGGTCATCGCGAAGATCATCGTCGAGACATTCGACGTAGGACGCAACTATTCCGGCGAGGAGCAAGCCTCCGTACCCGGGCGTTGGGTCGACGGGAAGGTGCCCGCCTGAGATCGCAACTCGCCGGGTCGGCGCTACGGGACGCGAGTGCCAGACCTCGAACTCAGCAACTATCACGAGAGACAAATCTAGCCGCACAACCAGCCGACTACTCGGCTCACGCGTATTGAAGTGTCAATAGACAGGCCATGTTTGCGATACTTCTCAGCCAGACGCTGGCCCTGCCGACGAGAGCAGGGCAGGATCTATAGGCCCATCCACCAGGAGACACCAACATGAGCGACACACGCGGCGAACAGCCGGACCGCAACTTGGCCATGGAGCTAGTGCGAACAACCGAAGCTGCGGCCCTCGCCGCTGCCCGTTGGATGGGCCGCGGCGACAAGCTCGGCGCCGATGGCGCTGCCGTCGATGCGATGCGGTTGGTTCTCCAATCGGTTCCGATGAACGGTGTGGTCATCATCGGCGAAGGCGAAAAGGACGAGGCGCCGATGCTCTACAACGGAGAGATAATCGGCGACGGCACTGGTGCCAAAACAGACATAGCGGTCGACCCAATTGATGGCACCACGCTCACCGCTCTCGGTCGCGGCGGCGCCATCGCTGTCATCGCGGTGGCCCCGGCCGGGACGATGTTTGACCCAGGCCCATGTGTGTACATGGAAAAGTTGGCTACCGGTCCAGAGGCTAAAGACGCCATCGACATCACCAAGACGGCCACCGAGAACGTTGAGGCTGTCGCCGAAGCACTGGACAAAGAACCTCGCGATGTCACTGTGGTGATCCTCGACCGCGATCGCCACTCTGAGCTCATCAGCGAAGTCCGCGACACCGGTGCCCGCATCCAGTTGATCCCCGACGGCGACGTCGCTGGCGCCATCGCCACTGCCGACGCGAGCACGGGGCCAGACCTACTCATTGGCATCGGCGGTACCCCGGAAGGCGTCATTAGCGCCGCGGCTCTCAAGTGCATGGGCGGTGCCCATCAGGGTCGGCTGTGGCCCCGCAACGAAAGAGAACGTAAGGCCGCCATTGCTG
>JAADHX010000333.1 GCA_013151655.1 Actinomycetota bacterium | reverse complement strand
CGCCGGGGCGTCCGATCAGCGAGCCGTCTTCGAGCATCTTGATGATGATCTCGCGGCCGAGATCGGTGCGAACGATCGTGAGTGTCCAGTCGTTGAACTTGCCGATTCCGCCGGTTGAAATGTCGGCGTGTTCGGCCGCGAAATCGGGGCAGTAGTTGCAGCCCTCGCGAGTCCAGGCGTGGCATTCCTTGAGGTTGATTTCGTGGTAGCCACCGTCGTGGGTCCAGATCTGGAAGACGCCTTTGATGTTGGTTTTCTTGATGGTGTTTCGGTCGAGCCCATATTTGAGCTCGAAGAGCTCCTCGAATATGGCTTCATCGAAACTCTTCGAACACAACAATCCGATATTCAGCGCGAAACGATTGCCAACTTTGCCGACCTTTCGGCTCTTCATGACTGGCACGATCGAACTCTGGCAACTCATGCCAACCAAGGCGATCTTGCGAGCTCCCGAATCCATGGCAGCCTCGAGCGCCAGTGGGTTGGCCGAGTAGGTGTAGCGGCTGCCTGCACCGCGCAACACATCTTCTTTGTTGAATGCGACGCCTGGTGACGCTGTCCATTGGCTGCCGTCGCCTTCGCCCACGTAAGAGGTGAGGGCAGCATCGATGTAACCGTGATCGAGCGCCCAGATGAGGATCGCCGAAACGAGGCCTCCATCTTGGCCGGTCTCGTGCACGAAGTCGTCACTGGCTCGGGTGAGGATGATGTCTTTGTACAGTCCGGCTGGATCGTCGGCGGTTCGGGTTTTGCCGAACATAAAGTCGTCGGCTTCGGTTTCCCATGTTCGAAAGCGCGGGCACGCCCTGGTGCAGCTGGTGCAGCCCTTCTCGCCGTGGATGCAGTTGTCGAGGCCGAGTTCTTCTTCGATATGAAACGGTTTGAAACCGCCCTGTTCGTGGTTGTAACCGATCACGTCGTGAGGACAAGAGATCACGCATCCAGAGCAGCCAGTGCATAGGCCAGTTGTGATGACCTCGCTGTAGAGCTCTTTCCATTGATGGGTCCAGCGCTCGCGCTTGGGCGGCGCAGAAGCGTTGTCTGGAGTGTCGGTTTCGGTCACAGCCATGGACTCACCTTAGATTGGAGCACCACTCACTGAAGATTGCACGATCAGCTGTGACATAATTGGTGTCACTTGGGGTCGCCGTCTAGGCCTCTTCTTGGTGACACAGCGAGGAGTTCCACGTGGGGTGCAAGAACCGAAGAAACCTTGCAGTCTTGCTGGCCTTGGCACTTGCGGTTGGTGCGTGTGGGGGCGGAACCGACGCGTCGCCGGTCGTAGGCGATGTCGACGCGGACGCCAGTACCACGAGTAGCGCGACGACTACACCGACCACTGCTTCACCGCCACCCACTCAAGCCACAACTTCAGCTTCATCAACCTCAAGCACGAGTACAACCGCGACTACTTTCGGCACGACCTCGACCTCGACTTCGAGTACGACAGCGCCTGCCGGCGCCGATGACGGCGACGTCTTGTCAGTGGTTTCTCTGGGAGAGAGCTCGAACACTCTGCTGTTTACGCCTAGACCAGCGGTCGGCGAGACCTGGTCCGGGACGCTCTTGTTCGATCAACAGATCTCATTTGTGGGCCGTGGCGCGCCGCCTTCGACGCGAATACCCGTCGCTGAGTTGCCGATGGTGGTCGAAGTCGTGGACGTCACGTCTACGGGCACGATCACGGCGGTCTCGACTTATGGCCAACCGATCGTCCGGCCAGACGATGGCGTCGATCCAGTTGTCTCCGCCTCGTTCGGTGAGGTGATCGCCGGCCTCAACGGTGTCAGCGTTACCGCTTCGGTGGATGCGTCTGGTGTCTCAGGTTCGGTCGAGGTGTCGGTGCCTGATGGAACCGACCCGGCGTTGGTCGACCAACTTGGTCTAGGTGCCGATGTCGCTGGCGCCTTTTCGGTACCACTACCGTCGGTACCGCTTGGTGTGGGCGCAGTCTGGTCCACTTCTGTGGTGGTTCCAGTTCAAGGGCTCGCCTCAACAATCGTCACTTTCTATGAGGTGATTGAGATCGATGGCGACCGGTACCGCGCCGACGTTACCTATGAACAAGTCATGGATGGTTCGGTGATGAGTGATGGTCTTGTGGTCACCATGCTCGGCACCATTTCCGGTTCGGGAACGCTTTACGGCGATGTGACCGAGCCGATGCCGATCGAGTCTCGGGTTGTGGCTTCAGGGACCATTGCCATCTCCTCAGGGGACGAATCGTTGGACATGGTTATGGAGATCGACCTTCGGATTTCGGGCGAGTAGCTGTATTCGGGCTGCTGGCAGTCGGTTTTGAATCCGTTAGTTACCCGCCGGTAACATAGGTAGTCATGGACTTGACTTACCCCGTTGAAGCAGAACAGTTCAGATCAGACATCCGGAGCTGGCTTACGAACAATCTTCCCCAAGGTTGGTTCGGGGCCGATGGAGAACGCGACAACGACTTCGAACTGGTTGGTGAAGAACGCGAGCAATTCAACCAGGACTGGCCCCTTCGGCTGTTCGAGGGCGGCTGGATCTGTGCTTCGTGGCCCACCGAATACGGCGGCAAAGGTCTCGACACGATGCAGTCAGTCGTCTTGTCCGAGGAGTTCGATCGAGCCGGTGCGCCGATGCGCGGCGACTTCTTCGGCGACACACTTGTTGGCCCAACGATTCTCCAATGGGGCACCGAGGAACAAAAGAAGCAGTTTCTGCCTGGCATCTTGAGTGGCAACACGGGCTGGTGTCAGGGGTTCTCCGAACCAGGCTCCGGTTCGGATCTAGCAAGCCTTCAATGCAAGGCCGAACTCGACGGCGACGAGTGGATCATCAACGGCCAGAAGGTGTGGACCACCCAGGCAAAGGGCTCCGACTATTGCTTCTTGCTGACGCGCACCGATTCGACAGTCGCCAAGCACGCTGGCATCAGCTACATGCTTGTGCCTATGAATCAACCTGGCGTCGAGATCAGGCCCATCAAACAGGTCGACAGCTCAGAAGAATTCAACGAGGTGTTCTTCACCGATGCACGCTGTCCGAAAGACGCCGTGGTCGGTGGCGTCAACAACGGCTGGAAGGTGGCTATGACCACGCTCGGGTTCGAGCGCGGCACATCGGCCACCACCGGTCACCGTCGGTTTGAGCGCGAACTCGAGGCCATCGTCGACGTGGCCAGAACCAACGGCAAGATCGACGATCCACTAATCCGGCAGCGGCTGGCCTGGGCCCACAGCAAGGTCGAGATCATGCGTATCAACGGTCTTCGATCGCTAGCCGACGTTCTTAATGGCACCAACAACGCCGCAGCTATGGGCGCCATGAACAAGATGAACTGGTCTGAGTATCACCGCACCGTCATGGAGCTGTATCTCGACATCGAAGGGCCACTAGGGCAGATTCTGACTGGCTCAGACGACACAGCATCGATTCCCGGAGTCGGACGTCGCGAAGCCACCGAGCAGTACCCAGTGTCGGCAATGCAGGCCGCCTTCTTCTTCAGCCGCTCCGAGACCATTTGGGGCGGCACCGCCGAAGTTCAACGCAACATCGTCGGCGAGCGCGTTCTCGGCCTCCCTAAAGAGCCCAAACCGCCCCAGAGCTAAGGGCCAGCCCCGCAACCTGTTCGGAGATCTGAGGCGCGTTCGGAGATCTGAGGTCTGCTTAGCAGTTGGCGGCCCAGGTGATGGTGGCGTCGAATAACAACCAGCCGTCGGGCGAATAGTTAGCCGCCGTATCTTTGAACGCGTGCAGGGTCGACCGGCAGCCCGATGCCGCGGTGCCGCTTGGCAGTAGATCGCCCTCGTCATAGACCCACAACGTCGGGTCGCCGTCGACCTCGAGTACAACATCGGCGGTGGCACCAGGAATACCCACTGGGAATCGGTCGCTTGTCGTCAACAACGTGACCGTCCCCGTCAGACCAGCCGCGATTGGGTGGGCGGTGTCGACGATGTCGCCGTCGGTGGCGCGGGTGAGCGATCCGTTGCTAGCGGACAGGCCGTAGTCGCCGAACAGCCAGGATTTAGCAAGAACTATCGAGGCTGGAATATCGGCCAGTCGGTCTCGGAGAGCAAACGACGACACGGTCGATGAGATGAGCACGACGTCGGCGTCGATGACGTCGGTGTCGATGACGTCGGTGTCGTCGTGCATCGACACTTCGTAACCGGCGGCCTGGAGGCGGGCGACTATTGCATTGTCGCCCGCGCTGGGTGCCGCTGGGTCCTTCACCACGATCGCGATTGACGACGGTTCGGCAGGAGGTTCGACTTGGTTGAACAGGGGGTCTGCTCCCAGAGCAGCGTAGGCGGCAAGGGCCTCCGCTGAGGAGTCCACCCACCAATCGCAGGACGATCCAGGGGCTTCGTGTTCGGAACTGAACGTTAAGATTCCACTGAATTGCTGATGGCTTGGCTGGCTGAACAGCGGTACCAGTTCTTCGATCCATTGCGCCTTCGCAAGGGGCAGATCCGGATGCTCATCTGATCCAAACTCAGGTAGCCATAACCCGAGGTCGGGGCGGTCTTGGCCCCAGATCCTGAAGTCTTCTATGAGGTCTTCGAGCGATCGCCAGTGAGCGTT
Organism: Actinomycetota bacterium; assembly: GCA_013151655.1. Classification (GTDB taxonomy): domain Bacteria; phylum Actinomycetota; class Acidimicrobiia; order Acidimicrobiales; family Poriferisodalaceae; genus JAADHX01. Next base: position 2,674 of record JAADHX010000333.1, on the reverse strand, counting down.
GGGGTCGCCTTTGCAGGCGTACCAGTTGTATGCGTCAGCGCCAGCGTGGTCGACCCATGCGTCGCCGGGGTACCACTTCGGTGCGTACCGTCGATCGGTGCTATCGACCTCGAATGACCACGAAGTCATGATCCAGATGATCTCGACGTTGGCGGCATCACCTGCTCGTACGATGTCGACAAAGTTGCGGAACGCTGCGACGAAGTCGGCATCCTCACCGAAGGGAAGGTTCTTCTTGGCCTCGGGTTCGTGATGCAGGGTGAAGTAGACGGTGCCCTCGTACGCGGCGATGGCATCAGTCCACTGAACCATCTCGTCGTGCAGAGGGTCTCCTGGCAGGGCGGCGCCAATATCGGCCCACAGCACCACGGTTCCATCGGTGCGTTTCGGCTTAACCGACAGCATGAGGTCGCGCCCGCCCGCCTCAGCAAAGACGTCTTCTGCGGCAGGAAACTGCTCATCCCATAGCGCAAATCGGCGAACTATCTCGAGCTGCCGCCCTAAATCGAGCTCGAGGTTCGTGATCGCATCGATCCGAGATTCGCCAGGTAGCCGGTTGGCGTAGGCTCCAAAGGCCAAGTTGTCGTCGGCGGCTTCGACTGTTTCGCCAAGGCTTAGCGCGCCGATAACGACGATGATCAACCCAATGAGGGGCAAAGCAATCTTCATCATCGAAGTTGGCCTAGTACGTCCACGTCCCACGGTGGATCTATCGGACGATTTGGCTCGTGGCTGAGCCAAGCGATGCGATGATGCCCCGCCGAGTTAGATACTGACCTCTTGGGGTGCAGGTGCCGGCATGGGTTCTTCGGCGAGGACGCGTTTCTGTACAGGAGCGGCCGATCGGCCCACGAGCACACGCCACCAACTCAGGATAAGAACAAGGCCAGTGAGGCCAGCCACGCTCCAGAAAACCCACTGACGGTCTAGGTCGGAGCCAGCTTGGAACGTATGGACGGTTCCGAAGCCGAACAACAAGAAGCTCGAAGCGTGGACTGCTCGCCAGATTCGTTCCGAAACGAACCGCCGTCTTAGCAACGACGTGACCTCCACGGCAATGAGGAGGTAGAACGCCACGATTCCCCATGCGACGGCACCCGGCTGCCAGTCTGACGCCATTGGCACCAGTACTTCGGACCAGCCGAAGTACACGAAGTTGTCGGCGACCAGCGCGGCTATATGAACGCCGACGAACACCACGGTGAGTCCGCCTAGGAAACGGTGCAGGTCAAGTAGCCACGGTCGGGTTGGTCTGCCGCGCATGATGCCGGTCGACAAGAAGAGACCCCACAGGACCGACAGGGCGGTGAGTACCCAAGCCGTGAAACCGGCCGAGCGTGACACGTACCAAGACAATTGCTCTGAGACCGCGATCATCGTAGGTACTCCCTGATATTGCCAACCGCGTGAAGTGAGCCATCAAAGGTGCCAATCACCGCTGGGACGCCCGCCGCGCTGAGCACAGAGCGGGCGTGTCGCGGCCCAGCCACGAGAGCGGCTTTGGTCAGGGGTTCGGCGCTGATGGCATTGGTGGCCAAGACGCTGACTGAAACGATGGTGGTAGGGACCGGCGCGCCACTGGTCGGGTCGACGATGTGGTGTCGCGGCCCAGTGGGGCTGTCCCACTTTCGTAGGTCGGTGCGACTGGTGCACACAGCGCCGTCATTGAGCCGCACCACGAGCGGGTCGCGGCCGGCTTGTGCTGTTGGAACCAGTTCGATTGTCCAGGGGTCACTGGTTGGAGAGATCCCCTTCACGGTCACGTCGCCGCCCAGGTTGATACACACGCCAGCCGCGCCTAGGCCCATTACTGCTGCTGCAACCAGGTCGGCTGCTGCACCCTTGCCGATTCCGCCGAGGTCGATCTCGACCCCAGGGGGCATGACGACTCCGTAGATATCTGGAAGCAGTTCTATTCCGGAGCAGCCGGGCGCTGGTTCGAACTCGTGGCCGAACACGCCGTTGGAGAGTTGCTCCAGGTCGCGATCGTAACCAGCGGCACGCATGGATGTGGCGACCGTCGGGTCGAAGCTTCCGTTGGTGTTATGGAACGCCGATATCGCGGCCGAGATGACATCGAACGTGTCGGGCTCGAGCACGACGAGAGCACCGTTGGCTTGGTTGAGCCGACCGATCTCGCTGTCTAGATCGAAACGAGTCCAGCGGCGATGTAGGTCGCGAACTAGCGACGTGGCCATCTCGATTGCGGTGGGCGGTGCGTCGACAATCGTTATGGAGACGGTTGTGCCCATAGCCGAGAGATTGGTGCTCGAAGCCCCTGGCCCCGAAATCGATGTCGATTTCGGCTCTTGGTGGGGGTCCAGTTGATCTTGGGCGGTGAGGGTTCTCACTCGTTAGCTGCCGTTCGACCCGGTGTCCGGCGGCGGTGGTGGTGGTGGAGGAGGAGGCGGTGTCGCTTCGGGTGGCACCGTCTCGGGCGGCGCCGTAGGTGGTTGGCTTGTTTCGGGTGGCGCGGTAGCTGGCGGGTTTGTTGCTGGGGGCGCGGTCGCCGGCGGTGGCGTTGGCGGCGGCGGCGCTGCGATGGTGGGAGGACTGGTTGCGGGTGGCGCAGTCGCAGGTGGAGCTGTTGGTGGCGGGGTTGTGGTGCTTGTGGCCTGGCCAAGCTGGGTTAACAGTTCTTCGTCGGAAAACACCTGACCGCTCGATCCGTCGG